>NZ_SMKP01000236.1:0-14848 GCF_004349015.1 Nonomuraea diastatica | reverse complement strand
CCGCCCACCCGGCCGAGCCCACGCACGCGGCCGAGGCCGCTCGAAGGGCTGAGCTCGCCCGAGGGGCCGAGCTCGCCTACATGACGGCGACGGACACGCTGGCGGCCTACGCCGCCCGTACGCTGTCCCCCGTCGAACTGCTCACCGCCGTCGTCGAACGGGCCGAGAGCATCGAGCCGAGCGTGAACGCGTTCGCGGAACAGTGGTTCGACCAGGCCATGGACCAGGCCAGGCAGGCCACCGACCGGTACGCGCGCGGCACGGCCAGGCCACTGGAAGGGCTGCCGGTCGCCCTCAAGGAAGAGCAGCCCATCGCCGGGCACCCGCTGCGCGACGGCTCGATGTTGCTGCGCGACAACGTGGCCGACGTCACCCATCCCATCGTCGACAGGATCGTCGCGGCCGGCGGCATCGTGCACGCCAGGACGACCACCCCGGAGTTCTGCGCGGCCGGATTCACGCACAGCGACCTGTGGGGCGTCACCCGCAACCCGTGGAGCCTCGAGCACTCCTCCGGCGGCTCGTCTGGCGGCTCGGGGGCGGCCCTGGCGGCGGGCACCGCGATGCTCGCGACCGGCTCCGACATCGGCGGCTCGATCCGCATCCCGGCCGCGTTCAACGGCGTGGTCGGGTTCAAGCCGCCGTACGGCAGGGTGCCCGCGCTGCCGCCGTACAACCTCGACCACTACTGCCACGACGGGCCGATGGCGAGGACCGTGGCCGACTGCGCGCTGCTGCAGAACGTGATCGCCGGCCACGACCCGCGCGACCCTGTGTCGGTGCCCGCGCCCCCGCCCATCCCGCCGTACCCGGGCTCGCTCAAGGGGCGGCGCGTGGCCGTCTGCGTGCACCTCGGCGACTATCCCGTCGAGCCGGAGGTCGCCGCCGCCACCTGGGACGCGGTCTCGGCGCTGACCGAGGCGGGCGCCGTCGTCGAGGAGGTGGAGCTGCCGTGGCGCCGCGCCGACATCATGCGCGCGGCCTGGGCCCACTACGGCGCCATCTTCGGGCCCATCATCGCCGAGGAGATGGCCGCGCACGGCGACGGCGTCACCCGGTATGTACACGATTTCCTGGACCGCGGCCTCAAGGCCGTCGCCGAGCTGGGCTTCTACGGCGCGCTGAAGATCGAGAGCCAGGTCCACGCCGACCTGGCCCGCCTCTTCGAACGCTTCGACGCGCTCCTCTGCCCCGCCTCCGGCACACCCGCCTTCCTGGCGGGGGAGGACTACGTGGAGATGCCGCTGGTCGTGGACGGGGTGAGGCTCGACCACAACCTGGAGGCCCCGCTCACGGTGCCGTTCAACCTCGCGAGCCGGTGCCCTGTGCTCGGCGTGCCGTCCGGCCGCTCGGCGCGGGGCGTGCCCACCGGCGTGCAGGTGGTGGGCCGGCCGTACGACGACCACACCGTGTTCGAGGTGGGGGCGGCGGTGACGGCGGCCCTGCCCTGGTACGCAGGCGAGTCCTGGCGGCCGGCCCTGTGAGCCGCCGCCACGGGATCGACCTCAGTTACTACGACCTCGGCCGCACCCCGTTCTTCGCCTGCGAGCTGGACCCGCGCTTCTCCTCCTGCCTCTACGTGCCGGAAGACTACGACGAGACCGGGACGAAGCGGTACGACCTCATCGTGGCCGTGCACGGCACCGACCGCACGGCGAGCGAGTACCGCGACCGGTTCGCCGCCTTCTGCGACGAACACGACTGCATCGTGCTGGCGCCGTTGTTCCCCGCGGGCCTCGGCCGCCGCACGGAGCTGCACGACTACAAGTTCATCAGGTACGGGGGCATCAGGTTCGACCGGATCCTGTTGTCGATGGTGGACGAGGTCGCCGTCAAGTACCGTGTCGACGCCTCGCGCCTGCTCATGCACGGCTTCTCCGGCGGCGGCCAGTTCGTGCACCGCTTCCTCTACCTGCATCCTGAGCGGGTGCGCGCGGCCTCGATCGGGGCGCCCGGCCTGGTCACCCTGCTCGACCCGCGCTGGCCGTGGTGGGCGGGCACCGGGGGCCTGAGCGAGGAGTTCGGCGTGCGGCTCGACATCGACGCCATGCGCGGGGTCGCCGTGCAGATGGTCGTCGGCGCGGACGACACGGACACGTGGGAGATCACCGTCACCGAGCGGGACGAGTTGTGGGTCGAGGGCGCCGACGCCGCCGGGGCCAACCGTATCGACCGGCTGGAGAGCCTGCGCCGCAGCTTCGAGGCGGCGGGCATCCCGGTGCGGTTCGACGTGGTGCCCGGCGCGGCCCACAACGGGTTCGACGTCCTGGACGCCGTCCACGCCTTCTTCCACGACGAGCTGGCACACGCCAGGGGGCCCCGCGGGGCGTGCACCGGCATGCTCACTCCGGACGGGGCCGACGTGCCACAGGGGTGAGCACGATGGCGTAGTTCCGGCGCATGGAGCTGATCGAACTACTGCCGGCCCCGGCACCTCGTCCGGTTCGGCGTCGGCCAGGCATACCTGTGGCGCGACGGCGACGCGCTCACCCTCATCGACACCGGCGAGCCCGGCTCAGGCCCCGGCCTGCTCGCCGCCGTCGAAAGCCTCGGCCGCGTGCCCGGCGACCTGCGCGCCGTCGTCGTCACCCACGGCCACGACGACCACTGGGGAGCCCTCTCCGAGCTCGACACGGACGCCACCGTCATGGCGCACGCCGCCGACGCTCCCGTCCTGCGCGGCGAGCGCGCCCAGCAGCTGCCCGACCCCGCCCGCCTGCCCGGCTGGGAGCGGGAGTTGTTCGAGTCCCTCCCGCCGATGAGCGCGCCGAAGCCCGTACGGGTGGATCGCGAGCTGACCGGCGGCGAGGTGCTCGGCTTCGGCGGCGGCGCGCACGTGATCGCCATCCCCGGCCACACCGACGGCAGCATCGCCCTCCACCTGCCGGAGCACGGAGTGCTGTTCGCCGGCGACACCATCGCCAACCCCGGTGGGCGGACGATGCTGGGCGTCTTCAACGCCGACCGGGAGGCGGCCGCCCGCTCGTTCCGCGACCTGGCGGAGCTCGACGTGTCGCTCGTCTGTGTCTGCCACGGTGATCCGCTGACCGGCGACGCCTCCGCCCGCCTGCGCGCCGTACAGGTCTGAACGCCACATCGGCCTGCGCGCCGCACAGGTCTGAACGGCGGGATCGGGCACCGGATGAAGCGGCGTCGTATACCGGATCGCCCGCGCGGCCGGTGCGCGCGGGCCGGAACCGGGTAGGTTGGCGCCCCATGGAGGAACGCCAGAAGCACCTACGACTCACCGGCCGGGGTCGCGCGCTCGCCGCGCTGGCGGCCGTGGCCCTCGCAGGGACGGCGGCCTGCGGAAACCCGGCGCCCGTGGAGAACGCGCCCGCACGGCAGCCGTTGGCGGCCCCTGCCCACACCACGACGCCCGCCCCGTCGCCGAGCCGGAAGCTCCCCGACCCCGACGAGAAGATCCCCGCGAACGCCGCGAGGCTCGCCTCTGCCCTGAAGGAGACCACCTCCGCGCTCAACGACGCCATCGACGCCTGGAAGGGCAAGAAGGGCGAGCCGCCGGCGGACGTCGAGCTCCTGGCCCTCCACCACCAGCGCATATACCGTTACGCCGCCCGCCATCCCAAGCTCGCCTCCCGGGCCTTCGCCCGCCTGCCGAAGGGCCTGGCCGCCCAGGCCAAGGACAACACGCGCGCCATCCGCGAGCTCCTGGCCCTGGCCCACCCGATCAAGCCGTCGACGCCGTTCAAGGTCCAGCCAGCCCGGCCGGCCACCGAACTGCTCAGTCTCTTCAAGAAGGCCGAGCGCCGGTTCGGGGTGGAATGGGAGGTGCTGGCGGCGGTGATGCTCGCGGAGACGAAGTTCGGCCGGGTGAAGTCGGCCAGCCACGTGGGCGCCCAGGGGCCCATGCAGTTCATGCCGGCGACCTGGAAGGCGTACGGGATGGGCGGCGACGTGCACGACCCGCGCGACGCCGTGATGGCCGCGGCCAACTACCTCAAGGCCAGCGGCGCGCCCCGCGACTATCAGCGGGCGCTGCACGCCTACAACCCGTCGCAGGCGTACGTGAACGCCATCCTCCTGCACGCCCGACAGATCAAGCGCGATCCGCGGAACTACTACGTGTACTACAACTGGCAGGTGTACGTCATCACCACCGCCGGCGAGCGCCGCCTGACCGGCCCTTAGCCGCGAAGGGCCGGTCAGGCGGCGCGCCTACGTGTGGTCGGCGCAGCAGGGGGTGGGGTCGGGCACCTCGGCCGGGGTGATCCGGCCGCCGGCCGCCGGCATGGTGAGCAGGGTCATCAACCCGTCCCGCCAGACCGGCCTGACGTGGTCGTTGGTCACGACGAGCGTGTCGTCGCCCGGCGGGCCGGGGGAGGCGAGCACCAGCACCCGCTCGATGGCCGACCCGTCGCGGATCGCGGCCACGCTCATGGTGCCGGTGAGCAGGTCGTGCCCGGGGAACGTGACGACGCGGCCGCCGCGCCGCGCCGCGTGCTCGGCCGCCGCGGTCGCCGCCCCCTCCGCCCGCGGCCCGTCCCGCTCGCCGCCGGACGCCCACGACACGTCCGCGGGCGGGGGCACCGGACCCGGGACGGCCAGCGAGCAGGCGATGTGTGGCTCGTCGCCCGCGAGGCCGGCCGGGACGAAGTGCGTGCATCCGACGGTCCCGCCCGGCAGGCCGAGCGCCCGCGCCACGGTTCGCAGCACGTGCTCGGCCTCGGGAAGGCTACGCGAGCCCGCATCGATCCCAAGGACCATCATCGGCCCGCTGGCCGTGGGCCTGGTGGTCGTGGGTCCGGCGGCTGTCGGTCCGTTGGTCGCCGGCTCGCCGGTCGTGGGTCCGCCGGTCGCGGGTCGGCTGGTCATCGGCGCGGCAGGATCCAGATCGGGTTGCTGTAGAACCACAGGTCGTTCCACGGGTCGGCGTCCCCGTGCACGTCGATCTGCGGGCCGTGCGGGTCCACCTCCGCGCCCAGCAGGCCGGGCGCGGAGCGCCTGCCGTCGGTGCCGCGCAACCGCACGTACACGGGCCGGTCGACGCGGCCGAGCCGGTAGGTGAGGGTGACGGTGCCGCTGCTCTTGCCCACCTCGTACGACTGCACGACCTTGGTGTTCGGCGTGGTGAAGGCGTCCTTGTCGGAGGCAGGGCCGGTGACGTCGCCCTGGATGACATCCACCCGGGCCAGCGTGGGCACGAACTGCGCCCAGTTGGGCCGGCCGGCGAGGGTGATCTCCATGGTCAGCTCGACCCGGTCGCCCCTGCGTACGTGGAGGGTCTCGCCGAGCGTCACTCCGCGGCGCCCGTGGCCGTCCGTGCCGGCCCGCACCACCAGGCCGCTGATGAGCCCGCCGTGGTCGACCCAGACGCGCCCGGCCCGCAGCCCGTCCATGAGCGCCTCGTAGGAGAAGGTGCGGCTGCCGACGTGGGTGCGGCTGTAGTAGCCGGGCCAGAAGTCGCCGGCCCCCGTGTTGGGCACGCCGCCGTAGACGGGGTCCTCGTAGCGGCCGTTGGCGTCGAAGTCGCTGCCGGGGCCGCGTTCGCTGGTGTCGCCGTACACCGTGTGGGAGTCGGAGTTGGCGGTGATCCACCACGGTTTGCCCTCGGCCAGGAGGCTGTCCCACAACCCTCCCACGGTGGCGGTCATCCAGTCGAACCCGCCGAAGGTCTTGTAGCTCTCCGCCGGGTAGCCGGGGAAGGAGTCGGCGCCGGGGCCGCCGTCGTAGTAGCCGCGCCCGCCGCCGGGCCCGTGCGGTTTGGGCATGCCGGCGGCCTGGTGACCGGGGGCGCCCTCCATGCCCACGGCGATGGACGGCTGGGCGTCGCGCCAGCCCCTGATCTCGTGCGGCGAGTCGAGGCCCTTGCGCGCCGGGTGGTTGGCGAGGAACAACGCGTCCGGGATGCGGCGCTTCCTGACCGACTCGGCCAGGAAGTTGAGCCCGGCGATGGCCAGCGCCTCGTTCTGCGGGGTGTTGGCCCCTGCGCCCTTCACCGACCCGTCGAAGGAGTTCTCGAACTCCTTGAGCGTCTCGACCTCCCGCCGGCCCGGGGCGACGAACACGGTGCCGTGCTCGGCGGCCGGGATGTTCCACTCCAGGCCCTGGAAGACCAGGGTGTCCTTGATGGCCTCACGCGCCGCGACGATGTCGGGGTTGACCTTGTCCACCCCGATCTTCGCGTGGGTGGCGCCGCCGTGGTCGGTGATGACCACCCACCCGAGCCCGTACGCGTTGCCGTGCCGCACCTGGTCGATCACCCGGTAGATGCCGTCGCCGCTGTGCTGGGTGTGGATGTGGTGGTCGCCGGCCAGCCACAGGTAGCCGTCCTTCGGCTCCCGGCCGCCGGGGGTGGCGGTGGCCGCCTCGGCCTGCGTACCGAGCACTCCGGCGGCCGTCAGCCCTGCGCCCAGCAGCCCGGCCCTGCGGAACATGCGCCGGCGCGACAGTTGTGCCGGCGACAGGTCCTCGTCGGGGATCGTCAGGTCGCGTGCCGGCGCCGCCTCGCCCTCGCCGAGGGGCTCGTGGGAGTGGTCGTGATGCTGGTGGTGATGCCCGTGACCCATGCTTCTCTCTCCGTCCGTGCCGGAAATGGAGCTCCGGCTACGGCGGGAGCGTGGCGTAACGGAATGAAGCACACGTGAACGCAGGGAGATCGTCACATGCCCGTCAGATGCCACGAGGCGGCCCACGAGGCGGCCCACGAGGCGGCCCACGAGGCGGCCCACGAGGCGGCCCACGAGGCGGCCCACGAGGAGGCAGGGACCCTGGTGGCATCAGAGGCCGGGCCCGGCGCCTATGCCAGGGCGCGGGCGGCGTGGACCAGAGGCACGTGGCTGAACGCCTGCGGGAAGTTGCCCACCAGGCGTCCGTAGCGGGGGTCGTACTCCTCCGCGAGCAGGCCCACGTCGTTGCGGAGCGACAGCAGGCGCTCGAACAGGTTTTTCGCCTCGTCCTTCCTGCCCTGCATCGCCATCACCTCCACCAGCCAGAAACTGCAGGCCAGGAACGCGCCCTCGCCGCCGGGCAGGCCGTCGACGTCGTTGTCGTCGGCCAGTGGGTAACGCAGCACGAAGCCCTCGGACATGAGCTCCTTCTCGATCGCCGCCACCGTGCCCGCCATGCGCGGGTCGTCGACAGGCAGGAACCCGACCATGGGCAACATCAGCAGGGCCGCGTCCAGCTCCGCCGACCCGTACGACTGGGTGAAGGTGTTGCGCGTCTCGTCGAAGCCCTTCTCGCAGATCTCCGCGTGAATGTCGTCGCGCAGGGCACGCCACTTCTCCACGGGACCCGTACGGCCGAACTGCTCGACGTACTTGACGGCCCGGTCGAGCGCCACCCAGCACATCACCTTGGAGTGCACGAAGTGCCGGCGCGGCCCGCGCACCTCCCACAGCCCCTCGTCGGGCTCGTCCCAGTGCTCGGTCACGTAGTCGAGCAGCTGCCGCTGGATGGCCCACGCCCGGTCGTCGGGGGACAGGCCGCGCTCGCGCGCGACGAACAGGGAGTTCATCACCTCGCCGTACACGTCGAGCTGCAGCTGCTTGACCGCCTCGTTGCCGATGCGCACGGGGCGGGAGTCCTCGTAGCCGTCGAGCCAGTCGACGCGCAGCTCGGGCAGCCGCCGCTCGCCCGCGACGCCGTACATGATCTGCAGGTCCTGCGGTCGCCCGGCGATGGCGCGCAGCAGCCAGGCACGCCAGTCGGCGGCCTCTTCCAGGTAGCCGGACGAGATGAGCGCGTCGAGCGTCAGCGTGGCGTCGCGCAGCCAGCAGAACCGGTAGTCCCAGTTGCGCACCCCGCCCAGGTCCTCGGGCAGCGACGTGGTGGGCGCGGCGACGATGCCGCCCGTGGGCGCGTAGGTGAGCGCCTTCAGCGTGATCAGCGACCGCGTCACGGCCTCGCGGTAGGGGCCGTCGTAGGAGCACCGCGTCACCCACTCGGCCCAGAACGCCTCACTCTCGGCGAGTTGCTCCTCGCACGCGATCTGCGACGGCATCGGCTCGTGCGAGGGGTGCCAGGTGAACACGAACGGCAGCCGCTGGCCCTCCTCGACGGTGAACGTCGCCCGGTGGGCGTAGTCGCCGCCCTTCAGCGGCACGGGGGCGTGCAGCCACACGGAGTCGGGACCGCCGACGGCCTGCAGGTGACCGTCGGTCCTGCGCACCCACGGCACGATCCTGCCGTAGTCGAAACGCACCCTGACCACCGTGGACATCTCCACGGTGCCGGACACGCCCTCGACGACGCGTACGACGTCGGGGTTCTTGTCGCGGGGCGGCATGAAGTCGATCACGCGGACGGTGCCCGTCGGGGTGTCCCACTCGCTCTCCAGGATGAGCGTGTCGGGACGGTAACGTCGCCTGGTGGCCGGTTTCCTGCCGGCGGGCCCGAGCCACCAGTGGCCGTTGCGCTCGCTGCCCAGCAGCGACGCGAAGCACGCCGGCGAGTCGAATCTGGGCAGGCACAACCAGTCGATGGAGCCGTCCCGGGCCACCAGCGCGGCCGACTGCATGTCTCCGATCAGGGCATAATCCTCGATCCGCATGCCTAGACGTTACCGGAATCGTCCGCGGTGCTCCGGCTCCGTCCGGAAGACCGGAAGCGGGCGGCGGAGCAGGGCCTCCGGGAAGCGTGGGGTGACCCCGTGACCGGGCCGGGTCATGTCGCGTCATGACCGGACCGGCCACGGGATCACGTCAGCGGGAACCAGCGGGTGAACAGCTGCGTCAAGGGCCCGATGGCCAGCGCGAACACCAGCGTTCCCACGCCCACGGTGCCGCCGAGCAGCCACCCGGCGGCGAGCACGGTGATCTCGATGAGGAAACGGCCGAGCCGTACGGACAGGCCGAGCCGCATCAGTCCCGTCATGAGGCCGTCGCGCGGGCCGGGGCCCATTCCCGCCCCGATGTACAGGACCGTGGCCAGGGCGATGGAGACGACCCCGAGCGCGACGTACGACGCCTGGGCCGCGACGTGCCCCGGCGTGGGCAACACGAAGAGCGCGGCGTCCGCGAACAGCCCCAGGAACACCACGTTGCTGATGGTCCCGAAGCCCGGCTTCTGCTTCAGCGGTATCCACAGCAGCATGACCAGGGCGCCGACAGCGATGATCATGGTGCCGATGGTCATCCCCGTCCTGATCGCCAGGCCCTGGTGGAAGACGTCCCAGGGGTCGTTGCCCAGGCTGGACTCCACCTGTAGCCCGATGCCGAGCCCGTACAGGGCCAGCCCGCCGTAGAGGCGGAGCAGGCGCGCGGGCAGGGAGGCCACTCGCGGGGCCGTCGTGTCGCTCATGATGGACCCACATTGGCAGGCCACCGGCTTGTCAAAACAGAGCCAATCACGAAAAGTGGCCTTATGCATTTTGTGTCAGCCACCCAGGCGGCCAGGCTCCTGATGATCGATCCCGCCACGCGGCCGTACTATCGGGCCCTGGCCGGCGGCGTGCGAGCTCTGATCATGGACGGCCGGCTTCCCGTGCGGGTCCGCATGCCCGCCGAGCGCCACC
Organism: Nonomuraea diastatica; assembly: GCF_004349015.1. Lineage (NCBI taxonomy): Bacteria > Bacillati > Actinomycetota > Actinomycetes > Streptosporangiales > Streptosporangiaceae > Nonomuraea > Nonomuraea diastatica. The sequence goes on along the minus strand of NZ_SMKP01000236.1, from coordinate 5,370 downwards.
TCGCCGAGACCCTCAAGGTCAGCCGCACCACCGTGACCGCCGCCTACGACCTGCTGCGCGAACAAGGGTACCTGGAGAGCCGCCAGGGATCGGGCAGCTGGACGGCCCTGCCCGATCCGGCCACCACCGCGGACAACCCGTGGCTCGGCACCGACGGCGACGGCCTGATCCAGCTCCAGACCGCCGCCCCGCCCGCGCCCACGGCGCTGCGCGAGGCCATGGCGGAGGCGCTGGAAGACCTGCCGAGGTACGGCATGGGCATCGGCTACGACCCCATGGGCCTGCCGGTGCTCAGGGAACGCATCGCCGCCGCCTACACCGCCAGGGGCATGGCGACCAGGCCCGAGCAGATCGTCGTCACCACCGGCTCCCAGCACGCCATCCAGCTCGTGACCGGGCTTCTCGTCGGCCAGGGCGACCCGGTGATCGTGGAGTCGCCGACGTACCCGCACGCCATCGACGCTGCCCGCCGCGCCGGCGCCAGGATCGTCCCGGTCGGGATCTCGCACGAAGGCTGGCAGGACGACCTGCTGACCTCCGCCATGCGACAGTCGGCGAGCCGTCTCGCCTACCTCATGCCCGACTTCCAGAACCCGACAGGCGCCCTCATGGACGACGCCACCCGCGCCGCCGTCCTGGGCGCCGCCCGGCGCGTGGACACGCTGCTGCTGGTGGACGAGACCTGGTCGGAGCTGGCGCTGGACGAGGTGCCGCGCACGTCGCCGATGGGCTCGTTCGACACCGACAGCCGCGTGATCAGCATCGGCTCCGCGTCGAAGCTGTGGTGGGGCGGGTTGCGCATCGGCTGGATCCGCGCCACGGCCGCGCTGGCCCGGCGCCTGGCCACGTACCGCTCGGCGGTGGACATCGCCAGCCCGGTGATGGAGCAGCTCGCGGTGGCGCACCTGTTCGACCGGCTGGAGGAGACGCGGGCCGAGCGCCGCCGCACGCTGCGCGCCTCCCGCGACGCGCTGGTGTCCGGGCTGCGCGAGCACCTGCCGGAGTGGACGTTCACCGTGCCGGGCGGCGGGGGCACGCTCTGGGTGCGCCTCGACCGGGGCGGCTCCACCCCGCTCGCCGAGGCGGCGGCCTGCCACGGCGTACGCCTCGCGCCCGGCCCCTGGTTCGGTCTGGAGGGGACGCTCGAAAGCTACCTGAGACTGCCGTACACCCAGCCGCCCCGAATTCTGGAGGACGCGCTCGTCCGGATCCGCGCCGCCCGCGAGCACGGCGCCGCCGGGGGCTCCCGCCCGCCCGAGTCCCTCATCGCGATGGTGTGAGGGGCGCTCACTCGCCGTCCCCCCGGGCCACCGGCGCCTGCCACTTGCGGCGCATCGCCACGATGCGCAGCCCGAACGCCAGTACGGCCGCCGCCAGCGTCGCGGGCCAGCCGTGCAGGCCGTAGGAGGACAGCGCCGCCATCGTCGCCGACCCCACCAGGGCGGGCACGGCGTAGAGCTGGCGGTCGTAGAGCAGTGTCGGGATCTCCCCGGCCAGCACGTCGCGCAACATGCCGCCGCCCACGGCCGTGGTGATCCCCAGCACGGTGGCGTGCAGAGGGCTGAGACCGTACTCCATGGCCTTGGCCGTGCCGACGGCGCAGAACAGGCCGAGCCCCGCCGCGTCCAGCACCAGGATCACCGGCATCACCTTCGTGACGTGGGGATGCCAGTAGAAGACGATCACCGTCGCCACCAGCGGCACCAGCACGTAGCCGACGCTCTGGAAGGCGGCGGGCCGGACGTTGAGGATCAGGTCGCGTACGACGCCCCCGCCCAGGGCGGTGATCTCGGCGAGCATCGCCATCCCGACCACGTCGAGCCGCTTGCGCACCCCCATCAACGCCCCCGTCAGCGCGAAGACGAAGATGCCTGCCAGGTCGAGAATCTCGGACACGTTGGGAATGTTTACCGCATGGCGGGTTCATGATGCTCGGCCATCATCACCCGCAGCCGCCGGGCGAACATGAACAGCGCGAGCCCCGCCGCGATCGCCGCCAGCGCCAGCACCAGGTAGTACATCGCGTCCGGCAGCACGGCGGTGAGCCGCCCCGTCTGCCCGCCGATCGCGTCGCCCACCGACACCGCGATGAACCAGACGCCGAGCATCTGCCCCTTGAACGCCTCCGGCGCCAGCTTCGCCGTCACCGACAGCCCGACCGGGCTCAGCGACAGCTCGCCGAACACCTGGATCAGGTAGACCAGCACCAGCCACCACACCGACACCCGGCCCGCCCCGGCCAGCGCCGCCGCGGCCGCCATGACCACGAAGCTCGTCCCCACCATGACCAGCGCGAAGCCGAACTTCTGCGGCGTGCTCACCCGCGTGCCCACCCGCAGCCACAACGCCGCGAACACCGGCGCGAAGATCATGATGAAGAGGGGGTTGAACGACTGCGTCGTGGCCGGCTGGATCGGGATCCCGAACAATGACAGCTCGGTGTGGTCCTGGGCGAAGAAGAGCAGCTTGCTGGGCGCCAGATCGAAGATCATCCAGAAGATGGACGCGGCCACGAACAGCCAGATGTACGCCTTCATCCGGATCCGCTCGTCCTGCGTGAGGTTGTGGCTGCCCAGCAGGATGTACCCGAAGTACGCGACGGGCACGATCAGGATGATCGCCGTGACCACCACGGTGAGCCGGTCGACCGTGAACGTGCCGGTCGCCGCCCACACGGCCAGCAGGGCCGCCGTCGCGCCTGCCGCCAGTGCGAACAGGCGGCCGAACCTCCGGCGTTCCCGCGGCGACAGGCGCAGGCCCGGCCGCTCGCCCACGCCCCTGAGGGCCTTGCCGCCCCAGACGTACTGGACCAGGCCGAACGCCATGCCGACCGCGGCGGCGCTGAAGCCGAGGTGCCAGCGGTCGCCCGCGGCCAGCCAGCCGACGACGATGGGCGCGAAGAAGGCGCCCAGGTTGATGCCGAAGTAGAACAGCGAGAACGCCGCGTCGCGGCGCGCGTCGTCGTCGGCGTAGAGGCGGCCGACCATGACGGAGATGTTCGGCTTGAGCAGGCCGGTGCCGGAGATGATGAGCAGCAGGCCGAGCCAGACGAAGAACGCCGACGTCACCGGGATCGCCATGCTGATGTGTCCCAGCATGATGACGAACCCGCCCCAGAACACCGACCTGCGCGCGCCGAGGACGCGGTCGGCGATCCACCCGCCGGGCAGGGCCACCAGGTAGATGAGCGCCCCGTAGACGCCCACGACCGCCTGGGCGGTCACGTCGGACATGCCGAGGCCCTGGTGAGCGGGCGACGCGGCCAGGAACGTGGCCAGGATCGCGCGCAGGCCGTACCAGCTGAACCGCTCCCACATCTCGGTGCCGAACAGCGTGGCCAGGCCCCACGGGTGCCCGAGAAACGTCCTGCCGCCGTCGGTCATGCGCAGCCCCCTCCCACGGCACCGAACGTAGCCGAAGCCTCGCTCCAGGTGAGGGACGCGGGTGTTTCCCCGCGAGCTCTTGCCGCTGCCCCCGGGGTGTGGTGCGATGCATGCCATTCATGCAAGTGAATACTGACGGGAAGGGCGCGCCATGGCCGAAGTCCTCGACGTGCGGGCGGAGATCCAGCGGCAGATCGCTGGCATGACCGTCTGCCGGCAGCTCGCTCAGGCCGCCGAGCAGCACCCCGACGCACCCGCCTACTCCGACCCCGACCCAGACGGCGACGGCTGGCGCACGCTGACCTACGCGCAGGCCAGGCGGCGGGTCCTGGAGATCGCCGCCGGATTCGCCGCGCTCGGGCTCCAGGCCGGCGACGCCGTGGCGCTCATGATGGTCAACCGCAGTGAGCACGTGCTCGCCGACCTGGGCGTGGTGCACGCGGGCGGCGCCGGCTGCACGATCTACTCGACGTTCGCGCCCGACCAGATCGCGTTCGTGGCCGGCGACGTGGGGGCGAAATACGCGGTGCTCGGCGGACCCGCCGAACTCGCTCGCTGGCAGCCGGTGCTCGACCGGCTCGACGGCCTGCGCACGATCATCATGCTGGAGGGGGCGCCCGACGGCGAGCGCTTCCTGGCGTGGACGGACTTCCTCCGGCTCGGCCGCGAACACCTTGCCGCCGACCCCGGCCACATCGAGACGCGATGGCGCGCGGTCACCCCCGATGACGTGGCCACCGTTCTGTACACCTCCGGCACCACCGGCATGCCCAAGGGCGTGCCCCTGACGCACACGAACATCCTCTACGAAGTCGCCTCCACCGACCGCCTCGCCTCGCTGCCCACCGAGGGCACGCAGATCTCCTACCTGACCTACGCGCACATCGCCGAGCGGGTGCTCAGCCTCTACCTGCCGCTGGTCAAGGCCTCCCACGTCTACTTCTGCACCGACCTGGCCAACCTGGGCGGCACGCTGGGGCAGGTCAGGCCGATGATGTTCTTCGGGGTGCCCCGGGTGTGGGAGAAGATGATGGCCCGCCTGTCAGCCGTGCTCGCCACTCAGCCGGAGGAGCAGCAGGCGGCCGTACGCGCGGCCATGGGGGCCGGCGCCGCGTACATCGAGGCCGGCCAGTACGGCCGCACCGTCACCCCCGAGATCCAGTCCGCCTACGACCAGGCCGACGCCTCCCTCCTGTCGGTCATCCGCGGCATGATCGGGTTCGACCGCGCCGTGTGGACCGCCACCGGCGCCGCGCCCCTGCCCGCCGAGGTGCAGCGTTTCTACGCCGGGCTCGGGCTCAAGGTCATCGACGTGTACGGCATGACGGAGACGACCGGCGCGTTCACCGGCAACAGCCCCGCCTGCTACCGCCTGGGCAGCGTCGGCAGGGCCGAGCCCGGCGTCGAGATCCGCATCGCCGAGGACGGCGAGATCCTCACCCGCAGCCCGCTCAACACCCGCGGCTACCTCAACCGCTCGCAGGCCACCGTCGAGCTCGTCGACACCGACGGCTGGCTGCACACCGGCGACATCGGCACGGTCGACGACGACGGCTTCTACCGGGTCGTCGACCGCAAGAAGGAGCTGATCATCACCGCGGGCGGCGAGAACATCTCGCCGGCGGAGATCGAGAACCATCTCAAGGAACACGCGCTCATCGGCCAGGCCCTCGCCTACGGCGACAACCGCCCGCACCCGGTGGCGGTGCTGACCCTCGACGGCGAGGTCGCGCCGGGCTGGGCGCGGGCGCGCGGCATCACGTTCTCCTCGCTCGCCGAGCTGGCCGGGCATCCCGAGGTGCTCAAGGAGGTGGAGGCCGCGGTCGAGGCCGCCAACGCCAAGCTCGCGCAGGTGCAGCAGGTGAAGAAGTGGGCCCTGCTCGGGGTCGAGTGGACCGCGGAGACCGAGGAGCTCACCCCGAGCCTCAAGCTCAAGCGGCGCGTCGTGCACCAGAAGTACGCCGACGTCATCGAAGGGCTCTACACC
>NZ_SMKP01000235.1:0-14903 GCF_004349015.1 Nonomuraea diastatica | reverse complement strand
GCGCCAGAGGGCGGGGTCGGCGGTCCAGAGCCACGTGGCGACCGTCTCGAAGTCGCTCGTCCCGGCGAGCTCCAGCACGTCGCGCCCCCGGTAGTAGGGCCGGTCGACGCCGAGGGCGGTGACGGCCGACTCGATCACGAGCTCCGGCGGCCGGTTGCGGGGGCGGCCGCGGCGGGCGAGGCGTTCGACCTCCTCTGCCGAGAAGAGGCTGCGCCGCCCGTCGTCGCCGTGCCGCCGCCGCAACACTCCCCTGCTCACGTACGCGTACAGCGTGGCGGGTTTGACGCCGAGCCGTTCGGCAGCCGTGGCCGCGTCGATCCACTCCATCGTGGGGAAGCCCTCCCAGTATATTGACGAAAATCAATATTGATCCACGTTGAGCAACCATGTCAACGTGAGGGCATGCCCAACGTTCATTTCCTCGATGTGACCAACCGGGACGGCGTGCAGACCGCGCGCACCGGCCTGTCGAAGTTCGGCAAGACCATGGTCAACTTCTATCTGGCCAGGCTCGGCGTGGCTCAGTCCGAGATCGGTTTCCCGTTCCTCTTCCATGAGGTCCCGTACGTCAAGGCGCAGGTGGCGCTGGCCGAGGCCGGGGCGTTCGGTGAGCTGCGGCTGTCCGGCTGGTGCCGGGGCGTGCCCCAGGACGTGGAGAAGGCGGCGCCCCTCGGGCTGAGGCACTACAACCTGTCCATCTCGACGTCCGACTACATGATCCAGAACAAGTTCCGCGGCCGCCTGGACCGGGAGGCGATCATCAGGGAGATGACGGCCGCGGTCCGCGTGGCCAAGGACGCGGGCGCCCTGACCGTGGGAGTGAACGCCGAGGACGGCTCGCGTACGGACGACGCCTTCCTGCTGGAGTTCGCCCTGGCGGCCAAGGCGGCGGGCGCCGATCGGGTGCGTTACTGCGACACGATCGGCGGCGACACCCCCGATCGCATCCGCGAGCGCTTCGCCAAGCTGGCCTCGGCGACCGCAATGCCGGTCGAGACCCACTGCCACAACGACCTCGGCATGGCCGTGGCCAACTCCGTCTCGGGCGCTCTGGGCGATCTCGACGCGGGGCAGGACGCGTGGATCAACACGTGCGTGAACGGCATCGGCGAGCGCTCGGGAAACGCCGACCTGCTCTCCACCATCCTGGCCTTCGAGCACGGCTTCGGGCTCGACGCCGAGATCGGTGACGTGCTCGACCTGTCGTGGGCCCGCAGGTTCGGGTTGTGGGCGAGCTACGCGCTGGGGCAGCCGCTGCCGTACAACCAGGTCGGGGTGGGGCGCAACGCGTTCGCACACGAGTCGGGCATCCACGCCGACGGCGCGCTGAAGGACCACGGCAACTACGAGTTGTACGACGAGGCGACGCTGGGGCCGTTCCCCGAGGACTGGCACGCGCGGAACGGGCGGGTGGTGCTGACCGGCGAGTACGGCGGCAAGGCCGGGTTCGGGCATGTCATGGACGGGCTGGGGATCGAGACGCCCGACGAGGACCTGGCCTTCCGGCTGGTGCAGCTCTGCAACGCGATGACGGGCAGGCCGCTCACGAACGACGAACTGCGCCTGATCGGGGCGTACCCGCAGGAGTTGTCTCCGCTCTTCCCGGGTTACGAGAGCGCCTGAGGCGTTCCGGCCGCGCCGGCCTGAGGGAGCCAGCCCGTAAAGTCAGCGCGGCCGTGGGCGCCACGGCTCTGTTCGACCGCCGTGTTGATGAGCATCACACTACCGGGCTAGATGCCGCGATTTATTGGTTTTATAGGGATTCGTCGCCTGTCTCGGGCAGAGCGAGCAGGCAAAGCAGGCTCAGCAGCGCCATCGCCGACACGTATGCCCCGACCGCGATCGCGCCCATGCCGCCGGCCTGCATGCTGGTGGCGACCAGCGGCGGCACCGCGCCGCCGAGCACACCGCCGAGGCTGTAGGCGACCGACGCGCCGCTGTAGCGGTATTCGGTCCTGAACAGCTCGGGCAGGTACGCCCCCATCGGCCCGAAGATCAACCCCATCAGCGCCAGCGCCCCGGCCAGCGCCAGCCCGGCGAGAAAGACGGACCTGGTCTCCATCAGCGGGAACATCACCAGCCCCCACGCGATGGCCGCCCCGGTGCCCGCGATCAGGGTGCGGCGCCGGCCCAGCCGGTCGGAGACCATCGCCGAGACCACGGTGCCCGCCGCCATGAACACGACCCCGATCATGGTGAGCGCGAGCATCGTGGTCTTCGGGATCTTCAGCGTGCTGGTCCCGTACGCCAGGCAGTAGGTGGTGGCGGTGTAGAAGAGCGTGTACGCGATGGTCATGGCGCCGGCGCCGAGCAGCACGCGCCGCCACTGGTGCCGCATGAGCCCGGCGAACGGCACCTTGGCGATGCGCCGCTGGTCCATGGCCTTCTGGAACACGGGCGTCTCGGAGATCTTCAGCCGTACGTAGAGACCGACGATCACGAGCAGCAGGCTCGCCACGAACGGCAGCCGCCACCCCCAGCTCCCGAACGCGTCTTCGCTGAGCGTCTCGCCGAGCACGAGGAACAGCCCGTTGGCCACGATGAACCCGACCGACGGGCCGAGCTGCGGGAACATCGCGTAGAGCCCGCGCTTGCCGGGCGGGGCGTGCTCGGTCGCCAGCAGCGCCGCACCGCCCCACTCGCCGCCGAGGCCGATGCCCTGCGTGAACCGCAGCAACACCAGCAGCACGGGTGCCATGACGCCGATCGCCGCGTAGCCGGGCAGCAGCCCGATCGCCACCGTTGACAGGCCCATCACCAGCAGCGACACGACGAGCATGGACTTGCGGCCGATCCGGTCGCCCCAGTGCCCGAACACCGCCGAGCCGAGCGGGCGCGAGATGAAGGCGACGGCGAACGTCGAGAACGACGCCAGGGTGCCCGCCACCGGGTCGAGGCCGGGGAAGAAGGCGGCGTTCAGCACGAGGGCCGCGGCGGTGCCGTAGATGTAGAAGTCGTAGAACTCGATCGCGGTGCCGATGAGGCTGGCCGCCGCGACTCTTGACCTGCTGGGGGTCGCGGTCTTGGGGGATGTCGTCATTCGGGTCTCACTATGCGGACGAGCGTCTTGTGAAGCGATACGCGAACGCTATCACCTGGCGCTATGTCACATCAGATAGGTTCGTAGCCGGACCTCCCGGGGAAAGGAGCAGGCTTGGCCATCGACCTGGTCATCTTCGACTGCGACGGTGTGCTCGTGGACAGCGAGCCCATCTCCACACGCGTGGGCACCGCCGCACTGCGGCGTCTGGGCTGGACGATCGACGAGGCGGAGTACGCCGAACGTTTCGTGGGCTGCACCAACGAATACTGGGCCGAGCAGGTCGGCGAGACGCCGCCGGGCTGGCGCCAGCGGCTCGACGCCGAGCACCGGGCCGCGATGATGGCGGAGTTGCGGGCCATCGAGGGAATCGAGGCGGCGATCGAGCAGCTCACGGTGCCGGCCTGCGTGGCCTCCAACGGCCGGCACGCGACGATCCGCCGCAGCCTGGAGCTCACGGGGCTGGCCAAGCGGTTCGACGGGCGGGTGTTCAGCGCCGAGGACGTGGCCAGGGGCAAGCCGGCGCCCGACCTGTTCCTGCACGCGGCGGACACGATGGGGGTGCCGTCGGAGCGGTGCGTGGTGGTGGAGGACAGCCCGTTCGGGGTGACGGCGGCGATGAGCGCGGGCATGCGCTGCCTGGCCTACGCCGGCGGCTTCACCCCCGCCGACCGCCTCGCGGGCCTGGGCGCCACGCTCTTCCACGACCCGGCCGCCCTGCCGCGATTGATCACGTCGCTCGGCTGAGGTAACTGTCACAGGCGCGCCGTACCGTGGCGGCATGTCCTCCGATCCGGGACGTCCCTACGTGGTGGCGCATGTGGCCGTGTCCGCAGACGGGGCGACCACCGGGTTCCAGCCCGACGTCGCCCGGTTCTACGAGCTCGCCCGCACCTGGGACGAAGACCTCACCCTGGCGGGTGCCGACACCATCCTCGCCCAGGAGCCCGCCCTGGCGCAGGCCGGGCGGCCGGGCCCGGCCGCGGGCGGGCCGCTGCTGGCCGTCGTCGACGGCCGCGCGCGGATCAGCGCGTGGGAGGCGCTGCGCGACGCCGGCCACTGGTCCGGCGTCGTCGCCCTGCACGCCGAGCACACCCCGCCGCGCCCGCCCGGGCGGCAGGTGCGCGAGCTGGTCACCGGTGCCGACCGCGTCGACCTCGCCGACGCCCTGAGCACGCTCGGCCGCGCCGACGGGGTCAAGGTGGTGCGGGTCGACAGCGGGGGCACGCTCATCGGCGCGCTCCTGGCCGGCGGGCTGGTCGACGAGATCAGCCTGCTCGTCCACCCTTGCCTGGCCGCCGGCCAGTCCACCGGTTTCTGGTACGGCGCCGGCCGCGTCGCCTCCGCGCTCACCCTCGTCGCCGTGCGGCGCCTGCCCGGCGGCCTGGTCTGGCTGCGCTATCGCCGCTGACGGGGCCGCAACGCGCCCGTCGTCGTCGAGATGACCGCTCCGGGCTCCAGCCTGGCATGCGGTGGGCCGCTGGAGATGCTCACGAAGCGGGGACGCCGAGGCGGACCACGGCGCGGGGGCCGCCTCGGGGGTGGTTACGGGCCGCCCGGCTTCGCTGGACAGTGGCGCACGCGACGCCGTGCGGGATCCCGCTGTCAGGCGCGGAGCTTGACCACATACCGGTAGCGGTCACCGCGGGCGGCCGACCGGGTGTATTCGACGGGCCTGCCCGCCCGGTCGTAGGTCCACCGCCGGATGACGATGATCGGGCTGCCGACCGGGACGTCGAGGACGCGGGCCTCGCGCTCGTCGGCGGCCTCGGCGTGGATGCTCTCCGTGGCCTCGGCGACCTTGATGTCGAGGTCTTCTGCGAGTGAGGCGTAGAGAGACTGGCGGCGGGTCAGGGCCTCCGGGTCGATCCGCGAGCCGATGCGGTCGGGAAGCCACGAGTCGAGGAGGGCGAAGGGCGAGCCCGAGCCCGTCCGCACCCTGCGGACCAGCCAGGCGACCTCGGAGGGGAGGAACCCGAGGATCTCCAGGGGAGGGTTGGGGTCGAGGCGCACCTCGACCTCGGTGATGCCCGGCTGCAGGCCCAGGTCGCGCAGAAGCACGGTGAAGCTGCGCAGGTTGCCGAGGGAGTGGCTGATGCCGAGGTCGGAGTTGACGTAGCTGCCGGATCCGCGGCGCCGGGTGATGAGGTTGGCCGCGGCGAGGTGGTTCAGGGCCACCCGCACGGTGTTGCGGCTGACGCCGTACTCGTCGGTGAGCGCCTCCTCGGACGGCAGGCGCTGCCCCGGTTTGTAGCGGCCTTCGAGGATGTGCGTACGCAGCGAATCAGCCACGATCTCGTGCGCATGGCGCTTGGTCATGCGGGCCCATCTCCCCTCGCTCGCGAACCCGGCGCAGACCGAAGTACCAGTCAACTAGCTCCATGCACAACATATACCAACAACATCCATATTTGTACCTACAACTCTTGACACTGATTGGTACTAATTCTTACGGTGGCCGCACGGGCGGATACGGGGCGCGCCTGCAGACCTGTCAGTTCGTCTCCTCGGGATGCGATATGCGAAACATCAGTGCCGGGTTCGTGGCCGTCTTCACGGCCGTCTCCCTGGCGGCCTGCTCGACCGTGGGAGGGCCGGCCGGCCAGAGCGCCGCGCCCAGCACCGGTGGTGGCGAGGAGCCGAAGGTGGCCTTCGTCTCCCAGGTGGAGGGCGTACCCTACTTCTCCGCCTTCAAGGAGGGCGCGGAGAAGACAGCGCAGTCGCTGGGCATGTCGTACACCCAGGCAGGGCCCTCCACCGCGGACGCGACCGAGCAGCTCCGCATCTTCAACAGCCTCGTCCAGCAGGGCTACGCCGCGATCGCGGTGTCCCCGCTCGACCCCCGGTCGATGAACCCGGCCATCGCGGCCGCGCGGAAGAAGGGCATCGTCGTGGTCACCTCCGACGCCGACGCGCCCGACAGCGAACGCCAGGTGTTCGTGCAGCAGGCCTCCGACGCCGCGCTCGGCGCGACCGTGATGGACGAGATCGCCAAGGCGATGAACGGCACGGGCGAGTACGGCATCGTGTCAGGGGCGGCCGACACGCAGACGTTCAACAGCTGGGTGGCCGAGGCGCGCAAGCGGCAGGAGTCCACCTACCCGGCCCTGGAGCTGGTGGGCGGCGTGCGCTACACCACCGACACCGCGCAGGCGCTGAAAGAGGCGCAGGACCTCATGACCGCCTACCCCGACCTCAAGGCGATCATCGCGGTGCCGTCGACGGCGGTCCCCGGAGTGGCGCAGGCCGTCCAGAACGCCGGCAAGGCGGGGAAGGTGGCGGTCTCCGGCTTCGGGTCGCCGCGGACGGCGCGCACATATGTCGAGTCCGGCGTGATGACCTCCACCGTTCTCTGGGACGTGCCGCACCTGGGTGTGCTGACCGTCTGGGCGATGAAGCAGCTCCTGGACGGCAAAGAGTTCGCCGCGAAGAACACCGTGCCGGGCCTGAAGAACCCCGTCGAGTATTCGGCGGCGACCACGACGCTCGTCATGGGCCCGCCGATGGTCTTCACCAAGGCGAACATCGCCCAGTATGACTACTAGGAGCGACGTGCGGCCCATCCTCTCGGTGTCCGGCCTGTCCAAGAGCTTCGGAGCCACCACCGCCCTCACCGACGTCGGCTTCACGCTGGGGGCGGGCGAGCGGCTGGCCGTGCTCGGCGAGAACGGCGCCGGCAAGTCCACCCTGATCAAGATCATCGCCGGTGTGTACCCGCCCGACGGCGGCGAGATGGTTCTGGACGGCGCACCGCACCGGCCCGCCTCGCCGGGGGCCGCGCTGGCCGGCGGCGTCAGCGTCGTCTACCAGGAGCCGTCGTTCTTCCCCCGGCTGTCGGTGCTGGAGAACCTCTACGTCGGCCGCGAACCACGCGACCGCGCGGGCCAGGTCGACTGGCGCCGGATGCGCGGGAGGGGCGAGGAGTTGTTCCGGCGGCTCGACGTCCCCGTGGAGCTGCTGAGCCGGCGCATGGACGCGCTCAGCCTGGCCGAACAGCAGCTGGCGCTGATCGCCAGGGCGGTCGACGTCGAGGCCAAGGTGCTGATCCTGGACGAGCCCACCTCGATCCTGACCGACGCCGAGGTCCGCAGGTTGTTCCTCATCGTGCAGCGGCTCTCCGAGGCCGGCGTGGGCGTGCTGTACATCACGCACCGCTTCGAGGAGCTCGAGCACGTCGCGGACCGGTTCATCGTCCTGAAGGACGGCAGGCTCGCCGGCGACCTGCCCGCCTCGGCGGCCGACCACGACAGGATCCTGGAGATGATGTCCGGCAGACCGGTCAACGCCGCCATCAGCCGCTCGCCCGCCCGGCCCGGGCCGGTCATGCTGGAGACCTCAGGGCTCACCGTGCCGGGAGCGGTGTCGGACGTCGACCTGACCGTGCGCGGCGGCGAGGTGGTCGGCCTGTACGGACTCGTCGGAGCCGGGCGCACCGAGCTGGCGCTGACCGTCTTCGGCGTGCTGCGCCCCAGCGCGGGAACCATGTGGGTGGACGGCAAGCCGCACACCCCGCGCGGCCCGCGCGACGCCATGGCCCGCGGCATCGCCTACCTGCCGGAGGACCGTAAGACGCTCGGCATCTTCCCCGGCATGGACACGCTCAGCAACATCACGGCCGTCAAGCTGCCGGAGCTGCTGGGCCGGCTCGGCGTCATCCGCCGTGCCGAGGAGCGCGAGCTCGCGGCCTCGTGGATCGACCGGCTGCGTATCAAGGCCCCGTCACCGGCCTTCCCCGTCACCGGCCTGTCCGGCGGTCACCAGCAGAAGACGCTGTTCGCCCGGCAGCTCGCCACAGAACCCAGGATCCTCATCCTGGACGAGCCGACCCGGGGCATCGACGTGGCCACCAAGACCGACATCCAGCAGCGCCTGGTGGAGGTCGCCCGCGACGGCACCGCGGTGCTGGTCGTCTCCAGCGACCTGCCGGAGCTCCTGGCCGTCTCCGACCGCGTCTACGTCATGCGCGAGGGCCGCATGGCCGCCGAGCTGAGCGGCGACGACCTGACCGAGGACGCGGTGCTGCGCGCCACGATGGGGGTGAACCGGTGACCACGACCACCGTCCCCTCCGCGTTCGCGCCCTCCGCGCGGATGCTGGTCCTGCTGCGCAACGCGCTGCTGCCGCTCCTCCTGGTCGCGGAGGTGATCTTCTTCACCGTGGCCGCCCCCGGCTTCCTGTCCGCGGCCAACCTCGCCAACGTGGTGATCAACTCGGCCGACCTGGCGTTGCTGGCCGCCGGGGTGACGCTGGTCGTCCTGCTGGCCGGGATCGACGTGTCGGTCGGGCCGATGCTCGGCGTGGTCGCGTGGGTGGGCGCCACACTCTTCGTCGCGGGCCTGCCGCCACTGCTCGTCGTCGTGATCTCCGTGCTGCTCGGCGGCGCGCTCGGCGCGATCAACGGCGGCCTGGTCGTCGGCGGGCGGATCTCCCCCATCATCACCACGCTGGGCACCGCAGCCATCTTCAAGACCGTGCTGTTCATCCTCTGGGACAGCACCGACGTCTTCGCCGGCCCCGTCGTGCCCGCGCTCGGCCCGGCCCGCGCCGGCGGGATCCCCCTGGTGGGCCTGGTCGTGCTGGCCATGTTCGGCGTGCTGGCGTACGTGCTGCGGCACCGGGTGTTCGGCCGGCGGCTGTTCGCCATCGGCAACGACGCGGAGGGCGCGCGGCTCCTCGGAGTGCCCGTCGCGCGGACGTCGTTCGCGGCGTACGTGCTCGTGGGCGCCCTCGTCGGCGTCGCGGCGCTCATCTACGTGGGCAGGGTGGGAGTCGTCCAGGCCACGGCCGGTAACGAGCTCACCCTGCCCGCGATCGCCGCCGTGGTCGTCGGCGGCACCAGCATCCTCGGCGGTGAGGGCGGCGTGCTGCGCACCCTCGGCGGCCTGGCCTTCATCGCGCTGCTGCAGAACGGCGTCGTCCTCATGGGCGTGCCGCCGTTGTGGAACGGCGTGCTGGTCGGGGCGGCCGTCGCCCTCGCGGTGGCCTTCGACGTGCTGACCCGGCGCACCCTCGACAAGCGGATCGGAGCGAAGAGATGACAACGGGAGCCCTGCCCCGGCGGTCGATGCGGGACCGCGTGAGCGATCGCAGGGTGTTCCTCGCCGTGCTCGTCGTCGCCCTCGGCGCGCTGATGAGCCTGCTGTCGCCGTACTTCCTCGAGGTGGGCAACCTGCTGGCGATGACGCAGTACGGTGCGGTCATCGGCCTGCTGGCCCTCGGCGTGTCGCTGGTCATCCTCGGCGGCAGGGGCGGCATCGACCTGTCCGTGGGGTCCGCGCTGAGCCTGTCGGGCATCTTCATGGGCCTGCTCGCCCAGAACCTCGGGCTCAGCCCGTGGCTGGCCGCGCTGGTGACCGTCGCCTTCGGCGCGCTGCTCGGCTCCGTCAACGGCTTCATGGTCGCCCGGCTGGGCCTGCCCCCGCTGATCGTCACGCTGAGCACGCTCTTCCTGTACGGCGCGCTCGCCCAGGTGCTGACCCACGGAGGCCAGCTCGGCGGGTTCGGCAGGGAGGGCTTCGCCGCCCTCGGGCAGACCGCGATCCTCGGCGTCCCCGCCCAGGTGCTGCTGGTGCTGGCGCCCGCGTTCGCCGTGGCCATCTGGGCGCAGAACCGCACCGCCCTCGGCCGCCGGCTGCACCAGATCGGCACCAGCGACCGGGCCGCCGCCCTGGCCGGGATCGACGTGAACAAGCTCAGGTTCCGGCTGTACTGCGTGTCCGGCGCGCTGGCCGCGCTCGGCGCCGTGGTGACCAACGCGTGGCTGCTCACGGCCCGGCCCAGCGCGGGCCTGGGGATGGAGCTGCAGGCGATCACCATCGCGGTGCTCGGCGGCATCCACATCTTCGGCGGGCGGGGGCACCTCAGCGGCGTCCTGCTGGCGCTCGCCGACGTGGTGGTGCTGTCCTGGGGCCTGCAGCTGGCCCAGGTCGGCAACTCCGTGCAGACCGGCGTCCTCGGCCTGGTCCTGGTCGGCGCCGCCCTGCTGAACAACCTCATCGGCAGGAGGGCCCCCGGATGACCGCCACGAACCTGCGGCCGCTCGACGTGCTGGCGGTGGGAGACGCCAGCGTCGACTACTTCGTCCGGGTGCCTCACATCGCCACCGCCGACGGCAAGGCGATCGGGCGGCTGCTGAGCATCCAGGGCGGGGGCATGAGCGCCAACCTGGCCGCCGCCGCGCGGTTCGCCGGAGCCCGCAGCGGTCTGGTCACCGCCGTGGGCTCCGACGAGCCCGGCCGCCAGGCACTGGACCGGCTGGCCGCCCACGGGGTGGACGTCTCCGCGAGCGTCACCGTCGCCGGCGGGCACACCTGGTTCTGCGTGGTCCAGCTCGACGACACCGGGGAGAAGTCCCTCGTCGGAGCGGTGACCGAGGTCAAGATCCCGGCCACGGGACAGGTCTCCGACGACCTGCTCCGTACGGCGCGGGTCGTCGCCCCGCTGGCCGACGACCTGGACTGGGCGCTCGACCTCGCCACCCGGGCCCGCGCGAGCGGCGCGGCCGTGGCCGTGGACCTCGAACCCGACGCCGTCACCGGGCGCCTGGACGACGTGCTCGCCCTCGCCCACGCCAGCGACCTCGTCTTCTGCAACCAGGGCGCGGTCGAGGTGCTCGCCGGCGGCGACCCCGGACGCTGCGCCGCACTGCTCATCTCCGCCGGCGCGTCCGTCGTCGTGGTGACCGGCGGGCGGAACGGCGCGGCCTGCCACAGCCGGGAGGAAGGCTGGCTCGCGCGCGGGCCGGAGGTCGAGGTCGTGGACACCACCGGCGCCGGAGACGCCCTGGCCGGGGCGTTCACCGGGTCCTGGATCCTCGGGCACTCCCTCGCCGGCAGCCTGCGCGCCGGCGTCGCCACCGCCTCCCTCTGCGTCGGCCGCCTCGGCTCACGCGCCTACCTCGACGCCGGCACCGGCCTCGAAACGTCCCTGCGGAACGTCACCCTCGACGCCGCACCCCGTCTCCAAGGAATCCGATGACCACACTTCTGGACCGCATCCACGGCAGCCTGGCCGCCGCCTGCATCGCCGACGCCCTCGGCGCGCCCACCGAGGAACGCTCCATCCCGGAGATCCGGGAACTGTTCGGCCGCAGGGTCGAGAGCTTCCACGCGCCGCTGCCCGACGCGCCGTACGCGGTCGGGCGCGGGCCGGCCCAGATCACCGACGACTCCAGCCAGATGCTGCTGCTCGCCGAGGCATTCATCGAGCACGACGGGGAGGTCACCCCCGAGGTCATGGCGCGCCTGCTCATCGGCTGGTCCGCCGATCCCGCCTACTATCCCCACTTCGCCGGCCCCACCACGCGCCGGGCCATCGAACGCCTCAAGGCCGGGGACGACCCCTGGGACGTGGGCAAGGCGGGACGCATCATGAGCGAGGGCACCAGCAACGGCGGCGCCATGCGGGTCGCCCCCGCCGGTCTGGTGCACCCCGGGGACATCGAGGGCGCCGTCCGCGCGGCACACCTGACGTGCGTACCGAGTCACCACACGAACATCGGCGTCGCCGGAGCCGCGGCCATCGCCGCCGCGACCGCCGCCGCCTGCGTGGACGGCGCCGACCTGTTCCAGGTCGTACGGGCGGCGCGGCGTGGCGCCGAGCTCGGCGAGGCCCTCGGCGGCGCGCAGGGCCGGCACGTCCCCGGCCCCTCCGTCGCCCAGCGCATCGACCTCGCCGTCACGCTCGCCGTGCAGTCCCGCGACCTGGACGATGCCATCGAGCGGATCGCCTCCGTCATCGGCACCGGCCTGCCCGCGGCCGAGGCCTGCCCAGCGGCCATCGGCCTGCTGGTGGCGGCCGGCGGCGACCCGTTCCAGACCGCGGTCGCCGCGGCCACCGCGGGCGGCGACTCCGACACGGTCGGGTGCATGGCCGCCGCCGTCGCGGGCGCGCTCACCGGCATCGCCGCGGTGCCCGCCGAGGCGGTCGCCCGGGTCGAGGAGGCCAACAAGCTCGACGTGTCCCGCGTGGCCGCCCGGCTGGCCGCCGTAGCCCGCCCGGTTCCCGTGGGCAGCGGGGCGTAAGCCCCGCCCGGGGGGCGGGCGGGCGATCTCAGCCGACGCCCACCGAGGCCAGGGTGGATCCGGTGCGGGTCTTGGTGACCTTGAGCTGGGCGGAGATCCGGGACCTGAGCTCGGCCACGTGGCTGACGATGCCCACGGCCCGCCCTCCGTCGCGCAGCCCGTCGAGGATGTCGAGGACGCTGTCGAGCGTGTCCTCGTCGAGCGTGCCGAAGCCCTCGTCCACGAACAGCATGCCGAGCTCCGCGCCACCGGCCTCCGCCGTGACGACGTCGGCCAGCCCCAGCGCCAGGGCGAGCGAGGTGATGAAGCTCTCGCCCCCGGACAACGTCGCCGGATCGCGGTCGACGCCGGTCCAGCCGTCGGCCACCCGCAGCCCCAGCCCGCCGCCGGAGCGGGCCCGGGACCCGGCCGTCTTCCGCAGGTCGTGGCGGAGCAGGTAGCGTCCGCCCGACATGTGGTCGAGGCGTTCGTTCGCGGCGTCCACGACCTGCCGCAGCCGCTCGCCCAGCACGAACGACGACAGGCTCATGCTCCACCGGTTGTCGCTGGAGGTGCCGCCGGCCAGCGCCGCCAGCCGCTCCGCCAGCCGGTGCCGGTCTGCGGCCGGGCGCCAGCGGTCGAGCCGGCCGGCCAGCTCGCCGTGCAACTCCTCCAGCCGCGCCACCCTCGCCACGGCCCGGTCGCGAACGCTCGACAACCGCGTGTGCGCCTCCTCCAGGGCGTCGCGCTCCGCCTCGATCGCGGCCAGGTCGGGGGCGGGTTCCGCGGCGGCGGCGACCAGCTCGGGATCGGCCAGGGTGCTCGTGACGGCGGCGTGCTCGTCGTCGAGGCGGCGCAGCGACTCCGCCTTGCGCTCCCGCTCGGCCGGGCTTCTGACCGCCGCCTCCGCCTCCGCCGCGTCGGCGAACCCGGCCTCGGCCGCCGCCTCTTCCGCCGCCTGCCGGGCCCTGGCCAGTTCGTCATGGGCCGCTGCCGCCGCCTGCGTGGCCTCGCGGGCCTCTCGCAGCAGCTCGGCTTCGTCGCCCAGCCTGGCCAGGCGGGCGGTCAGGGTCGGGTCGCCGCCCCGCGCCGCGTCCAGCCGCGCTCCGAGCCTGCCGGCGTCGCCGCTCAGCTCCTCGTGTTTCGTACGGCAGGCCGCCAGCCTTGCGCCGGCCCCGCGGCTCTCCTCCTCCTGGTCCTGCCGTTCGCGGTGGAGCCGCGCCACCTCCCTGGCCAGCTCGTCCTCCCGCCCGGCCGACTCCCGCAACCTCCGGAGCTCTTGCTCGGCTTCGGCCAGCACGAGCGCGCCATCAACCTCCTGCGCGCCGTCCGAATCCCCATCACCCTTCACCGGCCCGCTCCCCGGGTCTCCGTGGCCTTCCCGGGTCCTGCCGCCACTGTGGTCCGCCCCTTCCCGCGAAGCGGTGTCCTGGCGGGCAGGAGCCGTCCCCGCGGCAGGGTCGCCTCCCCCGGCACCCGGACCCGCGGGGCCACCGGCCACCGCCGGCGCGGCGGTGTCGTTGTGCACGGCGCCTGGCTCCGGAAGGGCGGAGGACGTCGGCCCGGCATCGGCTTGTCCGGGCGGATCGGCGACGCCGGTCGTGGCGAGGCGCGTCCGGAGGCGGGCGCGTTCGGAGCGGAGGTGGGTGAGGTGGGCGCGGTGCGCGGCGAGGGCCTCCGCGATCTCCATGGCCCGTTCTCTGACCTGCTCGCGATCGGTCTCGACGCGGTCGAGCGCGTCCGCCAGGGCAGGCTCACGGGCCGCCACCGCCTCCAGGCGGGCGACCTCCTGCTCCGCCAGCAGCGCCCTCTCCTCGGCCTCCGCCACGTCCAGACCTCCCGTGGCCTCGACCGCGTCGGCGTGCCGGGACTCCAGCGAGGCGAGCGCGCGTTCCGCCGCCTCGCGCTCGGCGAGAGCGGCCTCGTGCTCGGTCTCGGCCGTGTGCTCGTCGTCGGCCGAAGGGGCACTCGGGGCGGGAGCGGCAGGAGCGGGATGGTGGTCGGAGCCGCACACCGCGCACGGCTGCCCGTCGGCCAGGTCGCGGGCCAGCTCCGCCGCCATGCCGTCGATGCGGGCCTGGCGCAGGTCGAGCCACCGTTCCCGCAGCGTCTGGGCCTGGTCGACCAGCACCTGATGGGCGGCGACGGCCGCGTCCAGCTCCGCGGCGAGGCTCTCGCGGCGGTGCGCGGCCTCCAGCGTGCCCCTGGCGGCGTCGAGGCTCGCGGCCGCCGCGGGGATGGCCGCCGCCTGGACGTGCACGTCGGCCAGGGCCGCGCTCGCGTCGGCGATCCGGCCAGGGAGCTCGGCCTGGGCCGCGAGCACCTCGGCCTCGCGCTCCGACAGCTCGACCAGCTCGGCCGCCAGCCTGGCCAGCTCGTCGTCGATATCGATCAGATGGGCGGCGGCGTCGCGTACGGCCTGCGCGGCCGGGATCCTGGCGGCGTCCGTCCGCGCCTCGGCGAGCACGTGCTCGGCCCGCTCGATGAGGCCGGGCAGGACGGCCAGCCGTTCGGCGACGGACTCGTCGGACTCGACCAGGGCGGCCAGCTCCTCCTCCACGCGCAGAAGGTCGCGCCTGACCACCGACAGCCTGGCTTCTTCCGTGAGCAGCTCCGACAGCCGCGCGATCTCGGCCTGCCGCTCCCGTTCCAGGACCGCCAGCTCGGCGGCCGAAGGGACCGTCGATCCCGGCACCGCATCGCCGGGCCGCCCCGCCGCATGCACCACGACCGGCGGATGGTTTTCCTGTCCTGCGGGGACCGCAGCGCCGTCCCCCTGGCGTACTGGATCGGGGGTGTGGTCCGTGTGCCGTCCGGGTGAGGGACCGGCGCCGGGAGTCAGCCGTTCCGTGCCGGGGGCG
>NZ_SMKP01000234.1:0-14944 GCF_004349015.1 Nonomuraea diastatica | reverse complement strand
GGGCGAATGGGGTGGGAGTCGGATCCGCGACCGGGCTTCGCCCGGCGACTGCGGGCGTTGAAGGACGCCGCCGAGGTGTCGGTCCGTGAGCTGGAGATAGCCAGCAGCCGTACGCCGCGGCGCCGCGCGGGACAGGCGCCGTTGCGGCTGAAGCGCAGCACCATCGACGGCATGATCAGCAACACCCGGCCGGTACGACGGAGCGAGTGGCCCGATCGACCTCACCGACAAGGGCGATCCGGCCAAGGCACCGATCAGGGTGTTCCAGTACAGGGCCGACAACAGCTACATCCGCCTTGCCCACAAGATCGGCGAGAGGCCTACCTGAAGGCGGCTCCTCGTGACGCGTGAAATGCGTTGGCCCCGCGCGCATCGGGTGGGTTAGCGTTGCTGCCGTCACGCGCCAGGACGCCGCGAACTGCCCGCGCCCTGCGAGTCAGCGGATAGGAGATGCGGGATGACCGCTCAGCTCGTCGCGCTCTGCATCGACGCGCACGACCCACTCGGTCTCGCCCGCTTCTGGGCCGGAGTCCTGGGCTGGGAGATGACCGACGACCCCCGCGACGGCATCGTGCTCCTGCCGAACGACGACACCGGGTTCCGCATCCGCTGTCTCCCGACCCAGGAGAAGAAGACCGCCCAGAACCAGATCCACTTCGATCTGACGAGCGCGTCCCTCGAAGCCCAGCAGCAGACGGTGGACAGGGCGCTCGCTCTCGGCGCGCGCCACATCGACGTCGGGCAACGCCCCGAAGAGGGTCATGTGGTGCTCGCCGACCCGGAAGGCAATGAGCTCTGCGTCATCGAGGCGGGCAACAACTTCCTCGCCGACTGCGGGTTCATCGGAGCGCTTTCGTGCGACGGCACGCAGGAGGTCGGCTACTTCTGGAGCGAGGCGCTGGGCTGGCCGCTGGTCTGGGACCAGGACCAGGAGACCGCGATCCGCTCGCCGCACGGCGGTCCGAAGATCACGTGGGGCGGTCCTCCGGTGGCGCCGAAGACCGGGAAGAACCGGCTCCACTTCGACCTCGCTCCCCCTGCCGGCGGTGATCAGCAAGCTGAGGTCGACCGCCTGGTCTCCCTCGGAGCCACGCGCGCCGACATCGGCCAGCGCGAGGTCAGCTGGGTGGTGATGGCCGATCCCGACGGCAACGAGTTCTGTGTGCTGACCCCCCGATAGCGCCCGCCGCCGGCATCTCGCGCGACCCCTGCGGACGTCCGAGGCCGGGCGTCACCAGCCCGGTCTCGTAGGCGACGATCACCGGGCTGAGCCCGGTCGCGCGAGCCCCGGTTCCCGGACAAGCGCGGCGCGGTCACGCGAGGCCGGCTCCACGCGCTCTATCCGTGGCCGCGGAGTCAGCGAAGTGACTCCCGGTCCGCGCCGCGACCCCACGCTCAGCCAGGGACTGGTTGTCCCTGGTTGCGGGTGGGCACGTTCCCTACGCTGGTGAACGTGATCGACCGCGCCGGGCTTGCCGACTTCCTCCGCCGTCGCCGGGATCTGCTGCGCCCGGCCGACGTCGGCCTGCCCGACGGCGTGCGGCGCCGCGCGCCGGGCCTGCGGCGTGACGAAGTGGCAGCGCTGGCCGGCATGTCCAGCGACTACTACGCCCGGCTGGAGCAGTGCCGTGGCGCCAATCCTTCCGAGCCGATCGTGGCCGCCCTGGCCCGCGCGCTCCGCTGCGACCTGGACGAACGCGACCACCTCTTCCGCATGGCCGGGCTGGCGCCCCCGGCGCGCCGCGCCGGCCGCCACGTCCGCCCGGGGCTGATCAGCCTGGCCGGCCGGCTCACCGACGTCCCGGTCTGCATCTGCACCGACCTGCACGAGGTGCTGTGGCAGAACGCCCTCGCCGACATCGTGCTGGGACGTCATGACGACCATGCCGGCCGTGTGCCGATCGCGTGGCGATGGTTCACCGAGCCGGCGGTGCGCGGCCGGTTCCCGGAAGAGGACTGGCCACGGCATTCACGCGCGCACGTCAACGATCTGCGAGCGACGTACTCACGCCGCGCAGGCGAGGCCGACATCGTGGAGCTGGTGCACGGGCTGCTGAAACGGAGCGCGGAGTTCCGCGGGCTCTGGGAACGGCACGAGGTCGCGGTGCGCCGTTTCGACCGCAAGCGATTCCTGCACCCGGAGGTCGGAGTGCTCCACCTGACCTGCGAAGTGCTGCTCACCCCCGAAGAAGACCTCACGATGCTGGCGTTCTTCCCGACCGAGGGCACCGACGCGCAGGAGAAGCTCGACCTGTTGCGGGTCATCGGGTCGCAGCGGTTCCAGACGACCGCATGACGGGTGCGCCCGCCCCTGTACGAGTAGTTCCGATGTGATCAGTGGTCGAAGGCGACGAGCGATCTGGCGATAGGTGCGCCGGTGGTGTGGTCGTGCCAGATGGCGGCGGCCATCGCCAGGATCCGCTGCGCGACGCGGACGGCTGGACGCCGCGTGCAGCCAGTCGGCCTCGAACTCGCGGGAGGCGAATCCCTTGTCGGCGATCAGCAGCAGGCCGGGCCGGTTGGCTGCCGGCTGCGGCTCCCGGTCCGGTATCGCCGCCAGCACCTCGCGCTCGTCGGCCTTCGGGCCGGCCAACGCCGAGGTGATCGGCATGCCCGCCGGGGTGCTGACCCAGGAACAGCCGCAGCCTCAGGAGAAGCGGCTGTATCCGCAGGCGGCCCAGCCCGCCAGATCGGAGCGCTTGACGGTGGGCCGTGAGCGGCCGCATTCCACCGGGGTGGAGTCGGTAATCCACATGAGCCTTGGCTGACCCCGCCCGTGCCGGAGACGGTAGGTCTTCCTTGCACGATGATCGGCCGGAGAGACTTGGACACACTCGCCGTCGTCCCGGGCCAGCACCGGCACGGACCTCGGAATTGCTCGTCTAGTACGTGATCTGGAAGGTGGCGTCCTGTCTGCCCTGCGCGTCCGTGATCGGGTCGATGCGGAGCAGGTAGCCGAGGTGGCGGAGGTAGCGGTCGGGGTGGTTGTGGGAGCGGAACGACGTCCAGGCGCCGTCGGCCAGGCCGGCGGTGCGGTGGAAGGTGGCATCCGCCCGGAACGTCGCGGTGCCGTCGTCCGGGTCGAGCCTGACGGCGAGGTCGGCGTGCCGCAGATAGCGGCCGGGGAAGTTCACCGACTCGATCGACACTCCGGCGGGGTCGGCCAGGCCGGGCACGAGTCGCCACTGCTGGTCGGCCGTCGGGTCCATCGGGAAGGGGTCGAGCCGGGCGACATTGTCGGCGTGGCGGACGTACCGGCCGGGGAAGTTGTACGACTTGAGCCGGTTCCACTGCGGCGCTCCCCACCGGCTGACCAGCGCGGCCCGCTCGGCCTCGTTGATCGGGGCGATGGTGGCGTGCTTGGCGTTGATCGGCGCGGTGTAGGCGCGCTGGCCGAGCGGCGCCCAGGAGCCGCCCTCGACGTCGGCTGACCGCCAGGCGTAGAAGACCGCGTTGGCCGGCGAGAATGAGTCACCCCACAGCCAGAACGTGTTGCCCGCGTTCGATTCGACCAGGATGGGCGCTTCGATCGCGTCGCCCTGCCGCAGGCCGCCGGTCAGCGTGGTGAAGCTGTTGGGCGCCCCGGTGGTGGAGCGGGCCACGTACAGGTTGCCGTCGGCGAGGTTCTTGTAGGCCAGGTAGAACGCGCCGTCGTGCACCAGCACGTCGCCGTCGAGAACGTTGAAGCCCGGGTCGAAGAACACCTGGGGCGTACCCATGTCGACGAAGTCGGTGGTGTAGTTGACCATGAGCACGTCGCGGGTGCCGTTGCTGGCCGAGTAGATGACGGCGTACTGGTCGCGTGACGGCACCCAGAAGGCCTCGGGCGCCCACGCGTGCGTGTTCATGCCGTGCAGGCGCACCCGCCGGTAGCCGGTGAAGCCGGTGAGGTTCACCGAGTCCCACACGTGGATGTACTGGTTGTTCAGGTTGAACACGCGGCCCTTCAGGTCGGTGGCCAAGACCACGAACGTGCCGTCCTGCTTGCGCAGGATGTACGGGTCGCGCAGCCCCTGCATCCCGGCCGTCGGCGTGGCCACGGGGTTGTTCTGGTTGAGCGGTGTCCAGGAGAGACCGTCGGAGCTGACGGCCAGGTGCAGCGCGTAGCTGTCACCTGACTGGTTCGGCGACTCCTTGAAGTAGCCCATCACGTAGGCCGAGTACGTCGCGGCCCGTGCGGAGGGAACGGTGACGAGGCAGGCCAGCAGTGCCGCCACGACGGTGAGGAGGGTTGTTCTGCGCAGGGACACGACGGGCACCCTTCACGAGAAATGATTCGGCGATATGTGAGCGTTAACATTTTCTGGCCGCGCGAATGCCGGCGGAACGGCAATCAGAAACAGGGCCGATCGACGGGCATTCACGGTGCCGGCGTGCTGCAGCCGAGTGAAAACTCCGAGACCGAGATTGTCAAGAGGCAGTTATGAAACACGTCGCCGTTACGGATGAGCCGACTTTCCGGGTATTGACCGCCGCGATAATAGCGATCACACTGCTGAACACCAACGTTAACCATGCCCTTTCCGCAGAAGGAATGTTAACGCTAACAGAACGGCAGAAAGAGGCACCGCACCATCCCACTCCCCGAGGAGACCTCCATGCCGACATCCCTTTCCCGGCTGGGCGCCGTGCTGACCGCTGCTTGCCTGGTGTTCACGTCGTTTTCGTTGACCAGCCAGAGAAGTGCGGCCGCCCTCGAACCGTTCACCGGCTACCTGATGGCGCACTTCACCGGGGAGTCGGCGGACGGCGAGCAGATCTACCTCGCCCACAGCGACGACGGCCTGCGCTGGACCGACCTCAACCACGGCAGGCTCGTCCTGCGATCCACCGTCGGCACGCGCGGCGTGCGCGACCCCGCCCTCGTACGCTCCCCCGCCGGTGACCGCTACTGGATCGTCGCCACCGACCTGCGCATCGCCGGCGGCACCTCCTGGGGTGACGCCGCCAACCGGGGCAGCACCTCGCTCGTCGTGTGGGAATCGCGCGACCTGGTGAACTGGTCGGCACCGTGGCTGATCAACGTCGCGGGCGCCATCCCCGGCGCCGGCAACGCCTGGGCGCCCGAGGCCATCTACAACCCGGCGACCGGCGATCACGTGCTGTACTGGGCCACGAACTCACCCCGCAACGGCGTCACCAAACACCGCATCTGGTATGTGCGCACCAGCGACTTCCGTTCCTTCACCGCGCCCCAGCTCTACATCGAGCGCGGCGGCACCCAGGGCCTGATCGACACCCAGATCATCGAGGTGCCCGACAGCGTCGGCGGCTACCGCTACTACCGCGCATCGGCCGACGGCCACATCACCATCGAGGCCGCCAACACGATCCTGGGCTCGTGGACCACTCTCGGGAATCTGTCGCACCTGGGCATCTCGAACGGCACCGGCGGCGGCAACGTCGTGGAGGGCCCGATGTGGGCGCAGTTCAACGGCCGCAGCGAATGGGCACTGTGGCTCGACCAGTTCGCCACCGGGCGCGGCTACATGCCCATCACCTCGACCAATCTGGGCAGCACCCGGAACTTCCGCACGCGCTCCGACTACAACCTCGGCGCCGCCCGTAAGCGCCACGGCTCCGTACTCAACCTGACCGCCGCCGAGGAGAGCCGTGTACTCGGCCGCTGGGGCGCCACCGTGCCGATCAGCCGCATCCAGTCCTACAACGTCCAGGACCGCTACATCCGGCATGCCGACTTCGACGTGCGCATCGACGCGAACGTCAGCCCGGCCCAGGACGCCCAGTTCAGGCTGGTGCCGGGACTGGCGGACGCGTCCGGCTCCGTGTCGTTCGCGTCGGTGAACTTCCCCGGCCACTACCTGCGGCACTACGGCTTCGACTTCGTGCTCGCGCAGGACGACGGCACCGCCACCTTCGCTGCGGACGCCACGTTCCGCCAGGTCGCCGGGCTCGCCGACGCGTCGTGGACGTCGTTCCGGTCCTTTAACTACCCCGACCGGTACGTACGGCACTTCGATCACCTGCTCCGGCTCGACCCGATCAACGACGCTCAGGGCCGCGGCGACGCCACTTTCCGGGTGACCGCAGGCTGAACGACAGGGCCGCTCACATCGTGCTCACACCCGGAACGCGGGTTCGTCCACGCCCCGGCCGGCATCGACTGCGCGTGCGGGATCAACCGCGCATCGCCACCCGGTAGAGAGCGGCAAGCGCGTCGTCGATGGGGTGGCGCTGCGGCCTCCCCGAGGCGTCGAGCCTGTTCCACCTCTGCAGGTTGATCGCGATGGACATCTGCCGCTCGCCGTCGGCGCGGGTCATGGACATCGTTCCGCCGCCCCAGACCGTGCCGCCATGGCCCCAGAAGGTGCCGCCGCCGGGGACCTCCGTCGGGTGCAGGCCGAGACCGTAGTCGATCACCTTTCCCTCCTGGGAGATGACCGGGACGGTGCGCTGCATCTGCGCCAGCGACGACGGCGGGACGATCTTCCCGGCGAGCAGCATGCCGTAGAAGCGGTTGAGATCCGCCACGGTCGATGTCAGCGAGGCCGACGGCCCCACCCACGACATGTCGTAGACGCTGTAGTCGCGCGGCGGGTCGACCATGCCGAACCACGCCTCGTAGATCTGCGAGTGCGGCCCCTGGACATGCGGTCCGTCCGGGAACCGGGTGTCCGGGAGCCCAGCGCGGTCAATGACGTTCCGGGTGATCAGCTTCTCCGCGGGGGTGCCGGTCACGTGTTCCAGAAGCCGGCCGAGGAGCAGGTAGTTGGTGTTGGAGTACACCCCCGGGGTGCCGCCCGGCGCGCCGACGGCAGGTGCCGTGACTCCCATCTCGATCAGGTCGGCGGGGTGGAACCGCGTGAACCGGTGGTCGTCCAGGCTCTCGGGCGCCGTGTCCGCCAAGGAGGGGAACGCCTTGAGGGACGGGTAGGCATGGGGGAGGTATTCGGCGAGGCCGCTGGTGTGGTTGATCAACATCCGGACCGTGATCGCGTCGCCGCGTTCTCCAGGGACCAGCCGCGGCAGGTAGTGGCCGATCGACGTGTCGAGCCCGATCTGACCGCTCTCGGCCAGCTGCAGCACCGCGGCGGCGGTGAAGGTCTTGGTGACGCTGCCGACGCGGTGCCACATGCCGGCCGTGACCGGACGGCCGGTGGCGACATCGGCGACCCCGGCGGCACCCCGCCAGACCTGGTCGCCGTCGCGCACCTCGGCGAACAGTCCCGGCATCCCCGCGCGGTGGACGTTCTCCATGGCGGTTTCCAGCGCCACGGCATCGAGGGGGTTCTTCACGACATGTGTCCTCTCGTCCTGAGTGAATCGGTTTCCCTGCCCCCATTATGCACGCGGTGCGTGCAACAGTGAGCGCATAGGTTAGGTTGGTTCTGGACGAGAGGGGTGACATGGCAGGCCGAAGGCGTTGGTCGACCGAAGAGATCCTGGACACGGCGGCGGAGTTGCTCCGCACGAGCGACGCCGAGTCCTTCAGCGTGCGCCGGCTCGCCGCGGCCCTCGGGACCGACTCCTCCAGCCTCTACCGGCACTTCCGCAACAAGACCGAGCTGTTGCGCGCGGTCACCGACCGGATCCTCATCGCCGCCATGGACGGCTACCGCCCCGAGGGCGACTGGAAACAGCGCATCACCACCGTGGCCACGCGGTTGAGGGAGGCCTTCGCCCGGCATCCCCAGGTCGCCGCGATCTGGGCACGCTACGTGTCAGGCGGCACCGGTTCCCGGCTGGTCATCGAGGAGACGCTGCAGGCCCTGCGGGCATCGGGCCTGCCCGACGAGGAGATCCCGGCCCACTACCACCGGCTCGCGATCCTCCTCTCGGCGTTGATCTCCTCCGAGGCGGCGGCCGGCGGCATCACTCCCGAAGAGCACGAACAGGGCCTCGAGTCGTTCCGCGTCGCGGTGCTGGGCGCCGACCCCGCCCATTTCCCCGCCCTGGCCCATTTCTCCCGCGACATCCGCCCTCTGTCCGAAAACCGCCACGCCGCGTTCGAAGCGATCCTCGCCGCCCAGCTCGCCATGATCGAGGCCAGGATCTCCCCGGCCCGCCCCGCCGACGGACACGAGCTCCCGTGACGACGCAGGTCAAGGCCGGGCAAGCAAGGTCGTTCCCTCGGCGGTTCACCTAGGCCCGCGGCCGGCTCCTGCTTATCGTGAGCGCCTGTTTCCTAGGAGAGCGGACGTGGCATGCTCGATCGGCGTTCTCGGCGCCGCCATGCGGCCATGCGGTCCGTACGCGTGCGGGGTGGAGTGGAATGAGCGGGTCACGATACTCCCGGGTGGCGGGGGTGGCGGCGCATGTGCCGGATGGCAGCCTGACGACGGCACAGCTGGAAGACCTGCTGGCCGAGCGCAATCCCGGCATCGACATTCCGCGCGGCCTGATCGAACGGCACAGCGGGGTGAAACGCCGCCATGTCGCCCCGCCGGAGTGCCTGGCATCGGATCTGGCGGCGGCGGCCGCAAGCCGGCTGCTGCGGCAGACCGGGCACACGCCGCCCGCGATCGACCTGATCATCTACGCGGGCGTGTCCGGCGACGCCGTCGAACCCGCGACGGGACACATGGTGGCGGCCAAGCTGGGCGCCGGCTGCCCCGTCTTCGACGTACGAGACGCGTGCAACAGCGTCCTGCGGGCGATTCACCTCGCCGACGCGCTCATCACCGCCGGCCATCACCGTACGGTCCTCATCGTCTGCGGCGAGGTCATCACCTCGAGCATCCAGTGGCACGTGGAGTCGCGGGAGGACTTCGAGCCGGCGATCCCGTCCTACACGGTCTCGGATTCGGGCACGGCGCTGCTGCTGGAGCTCAGCGGCACCCCTGGCGTGCTCGGGCATGCGTTCGGCGCGAACTCCGCGGACTGGCAGGCCTCCATCATGCCGTTCGTCCGTGGCACCTCGGGCGGGTTCCGTACCGGACCTTTCACCATCGATCCGGTGGGCCTGGCCATAGGCGTGCAGAAGCTGGACTTCGGCGTGCTGCGGAAGCCTCTGGCGGAGCGCGGGCTCGGCTGGGACGACATGGCCGTGGTGTGTGTGCATCAGCCGTCGCTGGCGGCGCTGCACTGGGGCTGCGAGCTCATGGGGGCTTCCCCTGGCAAGGCCGAGATCACGATCGTCGAGCACGGCAACCTCGCCGCCTCCACGCTGCCGATGCAGTTGCACCTGGCCGAGCGGGCCGGCCGGCTGAAGCGGGGTGACCTCGTCGCCCTGGTGGGCGTGGCCAGCGGGCTCAGCGCGGGCACCGTGCTGCTGCGCTGGTAAGAGCCGCGCGCGAAGGGCGTGTCTCGGCTCGGCGGACCGCGGCCGTGGCGACCGCGTACGGAACCGCCGCGCCGCAGCGGGCTCACTCGTTGCAGTCCCCGCCGCCATCGCATAGTAGTTGATCACTTGCGGTGAGTGACATAGAGGGGAGCTGGCGCGCATGAGCGGTACCAAGGGGACGGACACGGCGGTGGCGGTGATCGGCGTGGGCTGCCGCCTGCCGGGCGGCATCACCGACATGAACGGCCTCTGGCACGCCCTGGAGCAGGGCTCTGACCTGGTAGGGCAGGTGCCGCCCGACCGCTTCGACGCCGATCGCTTCGTGGACGAGCACACGCCCCGCCCGGGCAAGAGCTACACGCGGGCAGGCGGTTTCCTCGACGACATCGCCGGCTTCGACGCCGCCTACTTCAAGATCTCACCCAAGGAGGCGGCCGCCATGGATCCCCAGCAGCGCCTGCTGCTGGAGATGACAGCCGAGGCACTGGACGACGCGGGCGTGGATCCGGCGGCGCTCGCCGGAAGCGACACCGCGGTGTTCGTCGGCATCTCCGACACCTCCTACGGCTTCCAGCAGATGCTGGAGAAACAGGCCGTCACCCCCTACACCATGGCGGGCGCCACGCTGTCGATCGCGGCCAACCGCATCTCCCACACCTTCGACCTGCACGGCCCCAGCATGGCGGTGGACACCGCGTGCTCGTCCTCCCTGCTGGCGGTGGAGCGCGCCTACCGGACACTGCTCGGCGGCACCAGCAGGCTGGCGCTGGCCGGTGGCGTGAACGTGCTGGTGTCACCCGGCGGCTTCACCGGGTTCAGCCAGGCGCAGATGCTCTCCCCCACGGGCCGGTGCGCCGCCTTCTCCGCCCATGCCGACGGGTTCGTACGGGCCGAGGGCGGAGGCGTGGTGGTGCTGAAGCGGCTGGCCGACGCGCTGGCGGACGGCGACCGTGTCCACGGCGTCATCGTCGGCGCCGGCACCAACAACGACGGCCGCACCATGGGGCTGGCGCTGCCCAACCCCGAGGCGCAGGAGGCGCTGCTGCGCCAGGTGTACGGGCCGGACGCACTCGACCCGGACGACCTGGTGTACGTGGAAGCGCACGGCACCGGCACCCAGGCCGGGGACCCGGCCGAATGCGAGGCGCTCGGCCGGGTGCTCGGCCGCGGACGTGCACGGGGGCCGTTGCCCATCGGGTCGGTCAAGTCGAACCTCGGCCATCTGGAGCCGGCTTCGGGCATGCCGGGACTGTTCAAGGCGCTGCTGGTGCTGCGGCACGGCAGGATTCCCGCCTCCCTGCACGCCGAGGAGCTCAATCCGCGCATCGACTTCGACGGCCTCAACCTGTCGGTGACGACGAAGGCCACCGCGGTGAGCGCACCCGACGGCGGGCGAGCGCTGGCGGGGGTGAACAGTTTCGGTTTCGGCGGCAGCAATGTGCACGTCACCCTCACCACGCCGCCCCCTCCAGCACGCCTCCCCGGGCCCGCGCCGGGCTCCGAGATGACGCGGCCGGTGCTGCCGGTGCTGGTGTCGGCCCAAACCGACAGGGCGTTGCGGCAGGCGATCGAACGCACCGCCGACCGTCTGGCGCGTCTGGGCGACGACGAGGATGCCTGGTACGACTGCGCCTACACCTCCACCCGCCGCCGGGGCGGCCACCTGCGCCGGGCGGTGGCGCTGGCGGACTCGCCCGCGCAGGCGGCCAGGGCGTTGCGCGGCCTGCTGGCCGATCAGCCCCGCGCGGGCGGCCCCGCGCGGGCGGCCGGTCCCGAGCGGGGGCAGGGCGCGGCGGCGACGGTGGACGCGGCCGAACACGGCCGGGTGGTGTTCGTCTTCTCCGGCAACGGCTCGCAGTGGGCGGGCATGGGCGCGGACCTGCTGGCCGCCGACGAGACCTTTCGCGCGGCGGTGCAGGAGGCCGACGCCGCGCTCCAGCCGTATCTGGGCTGGTCAGTGCTGGGCGAGATGGAGCAGCCGCCCCGGCGGTGGCGGCTGTCGGCGGCGGAGGTCGCCCAGCCCCTGTTGTTCGCCGTGCAGGCCGGGCTGCTGGCCGTGTTGCGCGCGGCGGGTGTCCACCCGGAGGCTGTGCTGGGCCACAGCGTGGGCGAGGTCGCGGCCGCCTACGCCGCCGGGGCGTTGCCGCTGGAGCAGGCCGCGCGCGTGATCGCGGCACGCGGCGCAGCGCAGGCCGCCACGATGGGAACGGGCCGGATGGCCGCCGTCGGGCTGCCGGAGGAGCGTGCCCGCGCCGTGCTGGCCCGCTATCCGGACGTGGAGGTCGCAGCGGTCAACACCGATCGCGACGTCACGCTCGCCGGGCCGGAGGGGCAGCTCAAGCAGCTCGGCGCGGATCTGGAGGCGGACGGCGTGTTCGTCCGTCACCTGGACCTCGACTATCCCTTCCACAGCGCCGCCATGGACGCCGTCCGCGAACCGCTGCTGCGGTCCCTGGACGGGGTGCGCCCCCGTCCCGCCGCCATCACGCTGCTGTCCACCGTGACGGGGCGCGCGCTGGAAGGAAGCGAGCTGACGGCCGGCTACTGGTGGCGCAACGTCCGCGAACCGGTACAGTTCGCGGACGCCGTCGACGGTGCGCTGGCGGGCGGCCACGACGTCTTCGTCGAAGTGGGGCCGCACCCGGTGCTCCGCTCCTACCTGCGCCGGATGACCACGCGGGCGCGCCGGCGCGCCCGCGTGGTGCCGACCCTGCGCCGCGAGCAGCCCGCCGCCATGGCGGCCGCGGTCGCGGAGATCATCGCCGCCGGCGCCCTGCTGGATTGGGACGTCTACTTCCCCCGTCCGGGCCGGGTCGTGTCCCTGCCGTCCTATCCGTGGCAGCGCGAGCGGTACTGGATCGGCGGCCCCGACACGTGGGCGCACTCCAGCGGCACAGGAGCGCTCCAGCATCCGCTGCTGGGCGAACGCCTGCCGGCCCCGCACCCCACCTGGCACGGCCCGATCGAACGCACGCCGGCGCCTTGGCTGGTCGACCACCGCGTAGGTGGCGTGCCCGTCCTGCCCGTCACCGCATATATCGAGATGGCGTTGTCGGCCGCCAGGCTGGCCATGCCGGAGGCCGGCCAAGCCGTGGAGGCCGACCGGGCGGCCGTCACCCGGGCGCTGGTCATCCCCGAATCGGCCGACGCCCCGCCGCTGTACGCGCAGACGTCATTGACGCCCGAGACCGGCGCGGTGGTCGTGACCAGCACCGACGATCTGGCGCTGCCGCCGCAGGAGCACTTCCGGGCACGTGTCCGGCCGCTGCTGCGGCCCTGCCCGCCGCCGCTGGACCTGGCCGCGCTGCGCGCCCGCATCACCGCCGAAGCCGACGTGGACGCCTTCTACCGGGACACCGCCCGCGGCGGGATGGCCTACGGGCCCGCCTTCCGGGTCCTGACCGGCCTGCGGCTGGGCGAGGGTGAGGTGCTGGCCGCCTACCGCGTGCCCGCGCAGGCCGAAGGCCGCTACCACGTGCACCCGGTGCTGCTGGACAGCGCGTTGCAGGCGGGCGTGGCCTGGCTCGTGGAGACCATGCTGCAGGGCAACGCCTTCATGCCCTCGGCCATCGGCGCGGTGCGGGTGTGGCGCGCCCCCGCCGCCGAGGGCGTCCTGTACGTACGCGAACGCGCGCGCAGCGATGACGAGGTGTGCTGGGACCTCCTGGTGGCCGACCCCGACGGCGCGGTCACGGTCGAGGTGGAGGGATGCCGGCTGCGGCGCACCCAGCTCAGCACGGTCCTGCCGCTGGAGCATTTCCGCACCGAGCTGCGCGCCCTGCCGCACGAGAACACGCCTGCCGCGCCATGGCCGCTGGCCGGCCCCATGGAGATCGTCGACGCCGTCGCCGGCGGGCTCGCCGATCTCCGTTCGGACTGGCGGGCCCTGGACTACGGCGGTTTCGCCGACCGTGCGGAGGCGTCGTTCGCGGCCGCCCTGGCCGCCGCCCTGGAGGAGATCCTCTGCCCGGCCGGCCGGGAGATCGGCGTGAGCGACCTGGTGCGGGCAGGGGTGACTGGGCGCGGCGTGGCGATGGTGCAGCACGCCCTTTCGCTGCTGGAGCGGCACAGCCTGGCCAGGCGCCTGGGCGAGGCCCGCTTCGAGCTGATCGGCCCGCACCGCGACGGCTCACCCGCCGGACGGGCCAGGCAGAACGAGGCGGCAACGTTCTTCGGGCAGGCGACGCCGTTCGCCGCCGAACAGGCTCTGACCGCGCTGTGCGTCCGGCACCTGGTTCCTGTCCTGCGCGGCGAGTACGACCCCGCCGAGCTGCTGCGTTCCGGCGGAGGCGCCGATCTGCTGGACCAGGTGCACGACATCGCGCCCCTGTGCCTGCACGGCAACCGGCTCATTCGCGCTCTGGCCGGGGAGATCGCCGCACGCTGGCCGGAGGACCGGCCGCTGCGCATCGTGGAGGTGGGCGCGGGGACCGGCGGCACGGCCGCCATGCTGCTGCCGATCCTGCCCGCCGACCGTACCCACTACCTGGTCACCGACGTTGACGAGGTGGTCCTGGCGCGGGCGCAACGGCGTCTGGCCGGATCCGACGTCGTGGAGTTCCGCCGCTTCGATCTCGACGCCGGCCCCGCCGAGCAGGGGTTGCCACCGGGCTCCTTCGACCTGGTGATCGCCGCACACGCCCTGCACCGGTCCGCTGACCTCGCGGGCACGCTCGCCCGCCTGTCCGAGCTCCTGGTGCCGGGCGGGCAGTTGCTGGCGGTCGAACCCCACCGGCCGCCCGTCGCGGCCTACGCCGGGATGCTGCCCGGCTACTGGGGCAACGCCGACCGCGAGCTGCGGCCACACTCGCCGCTGGTCGAGGCCGAGCGCTGGCCGCGAGTGCTGGCCCAGACGGGATACCGCGAAGTCGCGCACCTGACCGATGACGACGATCCCGGCCGCGCGGCGTGCTCGCTCCTGCTGGCCACGGCGGGCGGCACGGCCCCTGCCCCGCGGCGGCTCGCGCTCGACGCCGCGCAGACATGGGTCGTCGTCGCCGACCACGCGAAGGGCGGCGCCGACGACCCGTCGTCCGGCGGTCCGGCGCACGACCGCGCGCCCGCACAGGCCGGCGGTCCGGCGCACGACCGCTTGCCCGCACTGGCCGACGCGCTCGGCGACCTGATCGCCGGGCAGGGCCACGTCGAGCGGGCGGACGCCGGAGAGGACGCGGCGCGGTTGCTGGCGCGAGTGCCGCAGGGCGCCGCCGCGGTCACCTTCGTCCTCGTCGTGGACAGCCCGGCCGGCCACCGCGGCGGCGCCGCCTGCCCGCCCGAGGCCGTCGTCGAGGAGGTCACCGGCCACATCGCCACCGTGCGCGCCGTGGCTCAGGCGTGCACCCAGCTTCCGCCGTCCACAGCGGCGGCGTTGTGGCTGGTCACGAACGAGTGCGCGGCCGTACCCTGCCCTGTGCCCGGCGGCGGGGACACGCCGGTGGCCTCGGCCGTGTGGGGGGCGACCCGGACCCTGGCCAACGAGCAGCCCCGCGTGACGGTCCGTCGGGTGTCGGTGCACCGCGGCGGCAGCGCCGCCGGCGACGCGGAGCGGGTGTTCGGCGAGCTGGCCGGCCCCGGGCAGGAGGACGAGATCGTCCTGACCGGGCGGGGCCGCTTCGTCGCCCGCACGCGGCACACGCCCGCCCGCCCGCCCCGGCCCGCTGAAGGCCGTGGCCACCGGCTGGCGGTGCGCGATCCCGGGCC
>NZ_SMKP01000233.1:0-15333 GCF_004349015.1 Nonomuraea diastatica | reverse complement strand
CGCCCCGCCCGATGACCCGTCGAACCCGCCGTCCCTGGCGTGGAGCGACGAGTTCGACGGCCCGGCGGGAAGCAGCCCCGACCCCGCCAAATGGCGCGCCGACCCCGGCACCGGGCCGAACAACGAGCTGGAGTACTACACCGACCACGACAACGCCTCCATGGACGGCCAGGGGCATCTGATTATGGAAGCACGCAAACAGGCCACGCCGGGCTCCGCCTGCCCGGTCGACCCGCTGACCGGCAGCACCACCTGCCAGTACACCTCGGCCAGGATGAACACCGGCACGAAGTTCCACTTCACCTACGGCCGCCTCGAGGCCAGGATCAAGGTGCCCAAGGGCAACGGGTTGTGGCCGGCGTTCTGGATGATGGGGGCCGACTTCCTGACCGGGCGGCCGTGGCCGTACAACGGCGAGATCGACATCATGGAGGTCCTCGGCAAGGACGTGAAGACGTCCTACTCGACCGTGCACGCGCCCGCGTACAACGGCGGGGGCGGGGTCGGGTCGCCGTACACGCTGCCGGATGGCGCCGACTTCTCCGACGAGTTCCACGTCTGGGCAGCCAACTGGGACAGCAAGGGCATCGTCTACACGCTCGACGGCCGGACGGTGTTCACGATCAGCAAGGACGAGGTGGAGCGGACCCGCGGCCCGTGGATCTTCGACCACCCGTTCTACATCATCCTCAACCTCGCGGTCGGCGGCGACTGGCCGGGACCGCCCGACGCGTCCACGCCGTTCCCGTCGCGGATGCTCGTCGACTACGTGCGGGTCTACCAATGACGACCAAGGGAGCCGCCATGCTCGCCTCACGACTCTTCGCGCTGCTGACCCTGCTGATCGGCCTGGTCGCCGTCGTGCCCCGCCCGGCGGTGGCGGAGCCCGTGCGGGTGGCGGAGTTCCTCGCCGACTGCCCGTTCAGCCACCGGCTGCCCGACGACCCGATCGTCTTCCCCGGTCTGCCGGGCGCCTCGCACATGCACAGCTTCTTCGGCAGCCGCGTCACCAACGCCCACACCCAGCTCAACGACCTGCTCAACGGCGCCACGAACTGCAACCCGGCCGTGGACAAGTCGTCGTACTGGGTGCCGACCCTCTACAAGGACGGCGCACCCGTGGAGCCGGCCATCGTCACGTTCTACTACCTCGGCGAGGGCGTGCGTGACGACATCGTCGCCAGGATCCAGCCGCTGCCCCTCGGGTTGCGGATCGTCGCGGGCAACGCCATGGCGACCGGCCCCGACCACACGACGATCTCCCGGTGGTCCTGCCTGCACGCCGGGCACGTCGGCGCGTCGAAGGACTTCGTCACCTGCCCGCCGGGGACGATGCTGGAGTCGTACCTGGACTTCCCGCAGTGCTGGAACGGGCGTGGCCTCGACTCCGCCGATCACAAGAGCCACATGGCCTATCCGGTGGCCGGCGCCTGCCCGAGCACGCACCCCGTGCCGGTGCCCAAGCTGCGGCAGGTGATCCGTTACCCGGTGAGCGGCGACCCGTCGCACTTCCGGCTGGCGTCGGGTGGCGGGTTCACGATGCACGGTGACTTCTTCAACGCCTGGCCGGAGGCGGAGATGGAGCGCCGGGTGCGCGACTGCATCCGGCCGATCATCAAGTGCGGGGCCGACGGGCGGCCGTCGTAACTCCTGTCCCTCGCCCGGGCGGGCCGTCACCGCCCGGGCCCTGCGGAGGTCGTACGCGTGTCACGGGTGCTCCGATTCCTGCTGCCGGCCGTCCTGCTGCTCGGCTGCTCGGCCGCTCCTGCTCCTGCTCTGGCGCCCGCCTCCAGCGGGGCCTTCACCACCACGGACGTGGCCTGGCTGCACCTGGCCGAGGCCCTGCACACGCGGGCGCTGCCCCTCCTGGACCTCGCACGGGACCGCGCGGCCGACCGGCCGCTCGCCGGCCTCGCCGCCCGGCTCGGCACAGAGCACGAGAGCGGGCGCGGCCGGCTGCGTGCCCTGCTCGCCGAGGCCCGGGTCACCGGCGAGAACCCGCACGTCAGGCACGACATGCCCGGCATGCCCACCGCCGCCGACCTGACGGCGCTGTCCGGGCTGCGAGACGACGCGTTCGACCGGCGGTTCGTCACGTTGCTGCGGGCGTACCTGAAGCAGCTCGCGCTGGTGGCGAAGGGCGAGCAGAGCGCGGGCGGCGCGCGACAGGTCCGCGAGCTCGCGTCCGCCATGCGGCGCGACCACACCGCCGACCTGGCCGAACTGGACAGGATCGCCGGACGTACGTGAGCTCCGCAGCCGCTGTCGCGGGCTCGGTAGGTTGGGCGGATGGAGCTCGGTGAGTTGCTGGGGTCGGGTCGCAGCGCAGACGTGTACGCGATCGACGAGAAGCGGGTGCTGCGCCGCTACCGGTCGGGCATCGACGCGCGCCGGGAAGCCGCGGTCATGGAATACGTGGCGGGGCACGGCTATCCCGTGCCCCGCGTCCATCCGGGAGGAGGGCCGCCCAGCGACCTGGTGATGGAGCGGCTGGCCGGGCCGACGATGTTAGGGGCGGTGTTCGACGGGGACCTGACGCTTGAGGCGGCGGGCGACGGCATCGCGCGGCTGCTCCTGCGCCTGCACCGGATCCCGGCCCGGCACTCGGCCGACCCCCGCGATCGGGTGCTCCACCTTGACCTGCACCCGGACAACGTCATGCTCACGGCCCGCGGACCGATGGTGATCGACTGGAGCAACGCCGAGGAGGGCGGCCCGGAGGAGGACTGCGCCATGTCGGCGATGATCCTCGCCCAGGTCGCGGCCGACGCCGAGGACGAGCGCGCGCCGGCGACGCGGGTGGTGCTCGGCGCGCTGCTGGCCGGGCTCGGCACTGCGATGGGCTTTGGCGACGCGCTCGACCGCGCCAAGGCCCGGCGCGGCGCGAACCCCACGATGACCGCCAGGGAGCTGGAGCTGCTCGACGCGGCGGCGGCCCTGGTGCGGGAGCTGGGCCTCACGGCCGCCAGGCGCCCCGCGCCGCCGCCTCGGTGACGTAGCTCTCGAACGGCTTCGGCGGCCGGTCGGTCACCTGGCTCACAACCTCGGTGACCGGCTGGTCGCCGAGGGCACGCAGGGCGGTGAACGCCTTGGCCGCACGGATGGCGTCGCCGGAGAAGCCCTGCGCCGCGATATATTCCTCCTCGCCGCCCAGGTAGGTGATCTCGCGGCCGACCGCCCAGCCGATGATCTCCGAGGCCTCCCCGAACGACAGGGAGCGCGGCCCTGTGATCTCGTAGGAGTGCCCCGCGTGGCCGTCCCGCGTGAGGGCCGCGGCGGCGACGGCGGCGATGTCGCCGGCGTCGACGAACGCCTGGCGCACGGCGCCCATCGGCAACATCAGCTCGCCCGCCATGACCGCGGGCCGCAGGAAACCCTCGTCGAAATTCTGGTCGAACCAGCTCGGCCGTAGGATCGTCCACCCGGTGGCGCTGTCGCGGACCGTGCGCTCCGCCGCCATCAGCCGCTCGTCGCCCATGACCTCGATGCCGCCGCTGGACAGCAACACGATCTGCCCGACCCCCTGATCCACCGCCAGCGACACGAACGCCGGATCGATCGGGACGCCGTCGGGGGCCATGAGAAAGACCCCGGACACCCCTCTCACCGCGGGCTCCCACGTGCCGGGCCGCGCCCAGTCGAACATGGTCTCGCCGCTCCTGGAGGCGGCGCGCACGGCGTGGCCGGCCGCGCGCAGCTGCTCCGCCACGCGCCGGCCGATGGTGCCCGTCGCGCCGAGAACTAGGATCACCTGCCGAGTCATGCCCCGAGTCAAGCAAAGGGCACCGACAGAACCTGTCAAGAAGGGCACCGACAGAACCTGTCAAAGACGTCCGGCGGCTCGCAGGACGCGTAACGCGTTCAGGGTGATCATCTCGTTCGGGCCTGAGCGGCCCCAGTCCACCACGTCCTGCGCGTACGCCCGGCCGGGCGGGTTCCACCAGCGCCCGCCGGCCCGCCAGCGGCCGTCACGCAGGCGGCGGCGCTCCAGCTCGTCGAGCGCGTCGGCGGCTCGTGGATCGCCGGCCAGGCCCATCCGCGACAACACCAGCAGCGCCTGGAGGATGTCGTAATGCCAGTACGGCGGGTAGTGCGGGGCGAGCCAGGCGCGGTGAATGACCTCGCCGGTCGGCAGGCTGCGGAAGAGCCGGTGCTCCAGCAGCAGCTCGGCCGCCCGCGCCGCGGCTTTTGCACCATTCTGGTCGCCGGTGGCCAGCGCGTACTCGTGCAGGCCCCACATGGAGGGAAGCGTCTCGTGGAACGACGACCGGCGTCCGGTGGCTCGCTCGTCGCAGTTCCAGCCGCCGTCCGGCCACTGCCACGACATCAGCGACTCGGCGAGGCGGCGGGCGCGCGGATCGCCGGCCAGTCCCATGCGGCAGGAGGCGGCCAGGGCGTTGCCCTCGATGGAGGCGTGCTGCCGGACCAGCCCGCCGATCACGACGGGCTCACGGCAGCCGGTGGTGAGCCAGGACAGCACGTGGTCGGCCACCTCCAGGGCGCGCGGCTCGCCGGGCGGGACGCCCAGCTCGGCCAGCGCGACGAGCCGCCAGTGGGCGCCGGTCCACTTCTTGTACGGGTCGCCGCAGAGCCCGGAGTCGAGGAGGGCGTTGACCTTGAGACCCTTCATGACGTCCTCGCCCACGGGCTCGTCGAGCAGGTCGTGGCGGGTCTGCCCGCGGATGCCCGGCTCGTCGCCGGTCAGGAGCCAGTCCACCGCAGCTCGGGTGCGTGGGTCCATGACCCATGGTCTGCCGCCGCCCCCTGGGCCCGCAAGGATGGACGGGCTTTCGCACGGCCCGGCTTCGTGGGAGGGCTTCCGTGCCGAACGGTCGCGGGGGCGGGCTCCGAAGACGGGCTGGTCGTGCGGCCGGGCTTTGCGGGAGGGCTTCCGTGCGGAAGGGTCGCGGTTCTGTGGACGGGGCTTCGCGGGGCTTCGCGTGGCGGTCGTGCGGGCGGGCTACTCGGTCCAGGCGGCCGTGGCGTCGAGGCGCTCGCGCCACATCTTCTCGCCGCCCCCGCCGGGCTCCCAGCGGATGCAGAAGCCGAGCAGGTCACGGCAGCGCGCCAGCATCGCCGCGTGGCGCTCCGGCCAGCCGGGCACGGGCTCGCCGTACGCGGCGAAGAACCGCGGCAGCAGCGGCACGTGCTCGGGGTGGTGCATGCGGACGATCCACTCGCACCAGGCGAGGTCCTCGACCGGCCGCCCCGGATGGGCCCACTCCCAGTCGAGGATCGCGGCCGTCTCGAACGTGGCCGGGTGGAACAACATGTTCTGCGGTCCGTAGTCGCCGTGGACGATGCCGAGCCTGTGGATGCGGGCCAGCATGCGGCCGCACTCGGAGAGCACCTCCGCGGCGCGGCCGTC
This sequence comes from Nonomuraea diastatica, assembly GCF_004349015.1. Lineage (NCBI taxonomy): Bacteria > Bacillati > Actinomycetota > Actinomycetes > Streptosporangiales > Streptosporangiaceae > Nonomuraea > Nonomuraea diastatica. Next base: position 9,965 of record NZ_SMKP01000233.1, on the reverse strand, counting down.
GTCCAGGAGGTCCTGGCCGTGGAAGCCTTCGACCCAGCGGGTGGTCAGGCTGGTCGAGGTGACCTGGTGGACGTGGGGGACGGGGATGCGGCCGCGCAGGCGGCGCAGATATCTGCTCTCTGTGCTGAGCCTGAACGCCGCCTCGGGCCCCTGGTAGCACTTCACGACCAGGGCGCCGTCGCCGACCGTGCTGTTGGTGTACCCGTGCTTCACAAGGGTCGATTCTGGCGTACCAGGACCCGTGCCGGGTCCCCCCGCACACTATCGCCCGCGCCTCCGATACACGATGTAAGGACGGAGCAAACCGCCCAGCGGATGGAAGAAGCGCGCACCGGGCGGCTGACCGGGAAAAGCGCGAGCAGCACCATCCCGGCCACGGTGTGCACCTTGTAAAGAGTGTCCGCATGGGTCGTCGCCACACACGCCGGCGTCATCACAGAAAGCGATAATCTGTTACACAGAGTGCATGTCCGAACTTCGTGCAGGCCAGGTACGGAACCTGGTGCTGGCCACGGTGGCCTTCGCGGTGACGTTCTGGGCGTGGAACCTCATCGGTCCGTTGTCCGGGAGCTACAGCAGGCAGTTGCGGCTGTCGCAGACGCAGCTCTCACTGCTGGTGGCGATCCCCGTGGTGGTCGGCTCGCTGGGGCGGATCCCGGTGGGGATGCTGGCCGACCGGTTCGGAGGGCGGCGCATGTTCGCGGGCGTCTGCTTCGTCTCGATCGTGCCCGTCCTGTTCGCCGGCTGGTCCACCTCGTACGGCTGGCTGCTGTTCTGGGGCTTCCTGCTGGGCATCCCCGGCACGTCGTTCGCGATCGGCATCCCCTTCGTCAACGCATGGTACGAACCCGCCCGCCGGGGTTTCGCCACCGGCGTGTTCGGGGCCGGCATGGGCGGCACGGCGCTGTCGGCGTTCTGCACGCCGGTCCTGGTGGAGACGTTCGGGCGGCCTCTCACGCACGTGCTGATGGCCGCGGCGCTCGCGGTCACGGGTCTTGTCATGCTGGGCGTGAGCCGCGACTCGCCGCGCTGGTCGCCCGCGACCGCCCCCGCGTGGCCCAGAATCCGGGCGGCCATGGCGCTCAGGGCCACCTGGCAGTCGGCCTTCCTGTACGCGGTCGCCTTCGGCGGGTTCGTGGCGTTCTCGACGTACCTGCCTACCCTGCTGCAGAACGTGTACCGCTTCGCCCAGACCGGCGCGGGGTTGCGCACGGCGGGGTTCTCGATCGCGGCGGTGCTGGCCAGGCCGCTAGGCGGCGCGCTCTCCGACCGGCTCGGACCGGTCAAGGTCCTGCTCATCGCGTTCGGCGGCACCACGATCATGGCGCTCGTGCTGGCGCTGGAGCCGCCGGCCGAGGTGCCCGCGGGGGTGAGCTTCGTGCTCATGGCGCTCTTCCTCGGACTCGGGACGGGCGGCGTGTTCGCGCTCGTCGCCAGGCTGGTCGAGGCGTCTAGGGTGGGGACGGTGACCGGGCTCGTCGGCGCGGCCGGAGGGCTCGGCGGCTATTTCCCGCCGCTCGTCATGGGGGCGGTCTACGCCGCCGCCGGGGCGTACACGATCGGCTATGCGTTGCTCGCGATCACGGCCCTGGTGACGCTGGTGTACACGATGCGAGCCTTCAAAGGGCTCCAGGGGCGCTAGGGGAACGTTCCAGCTGGTCGAAAACCGTTTGCCGGGCCGCCTCACGCCTTGTCAATGTTGTCAGGCTATGCGCTCCCTTCCCGAGGCCGATCCTGGCGTGCCCGACATCCGCAGCCCGCTGCGCTATTTGTGGTGGACTGCGCGCAGGCAGTGGCCGTCTCTCCTCGCGGGCATCGGCTTCGCGACCCTGTGGTGGCTGGTGCAGGCCCTGATGCCGGCCGTGCTCGGCAAGGGCATCGACGCCGTCACCGCCAAGGACTCCCAGGCGCTGCTGTTCTGGGCGGCCGTCCTGCTTGCGCTCGGGCTGCTGCAGGCCTTCACCGGCCTCATGCGCCACCGGATGGCCGTCCACACCTGGTTGTCGGCCGCCTACCGCACCGTGCAGGTGACCGCCAGTCAGGCCGCCAGGCTCGGCGCCACGCTGCCCAAGCGGTTGTCCACCGGCGAGGTCGTCAGTGTCGGCAACTCCGACATCTCCCACATCGGCGGCTCCATGGACATCCTGCTGCGCGGCACCGGCTCCATCGTGGCGATCGTCACCGTCACCGTGATCCTCGTCTCGACCTCGCTGCCGCTCGGCCTGCTCGTGTTGTTCGGCGTGCCGATCATGGCCGTCGCCATCTCGCCGCTGCTGCGCCCCCTGCACCGGCGGCAGCGCAGGCACCGCGAGCTGGTCGGCGACCTGTCCACCAGGGCGAGCGACATCGTGGCCGGCCTTCGGGTGCTGCGCGGCATCGGCGGCGAGCACGTCTTCGCCGGTCGTTATCGCGACGAGTCGCAGCTCGTCCGCCAGGCCGGCGTCGGCGTGGCCAGGGTCGAGTCGTTGCTCGAAGGCGCCCAGATCGTGCTGCCCGGTCTGCTCATCGCCATCGTGACCGGCGTCGGAGCCTCGTTCGCCGTCGTCGGCGAGATCCCCACCGGCCAGCTCGTCTCGTTCTACCTCTACGCGGTCTTCCTCATCGGCCCCCTGCGCACCCTCACCGAGGCCGCCGACAGGCTCACCAAGGGCCACGTCGCCGCCGGTCGCGTGATCCGCATCCTGTCGATCGAGCCCGAGGTCACCGGCGGCGCCGGGAGCAGCCAAGGAGGCGTGCTGCGCGACTCCTACAGCGGCGTCACCCTCCAGCCGTGCTCGCTGACCGCCATCGCCGCGAGCTCGCCCGACGACGCCGCCGCCATCGCCGACCGGCTCGGCCGCTACGCCGACGGCGACGTCACCTTCGGCGAGGCATCCCTGGCCGACCTGCCCATCGACGAGATCCGCGCCCGCATCCTCGTCGCCGACAACGGCGCCCGCCTGTTCACCGGTCGCCTGCGCGACGAGCTCGACGTGCGCGGCGGCGCCACCGACGAGCAGCTGCGCGAGGCACTCCACGCGGCCTGCGCAGACGACATCGTCGAGGCACTGCCCGACGGGCTCGACACGGTCGTGGCCGAGGCGGGTCGTGAGTTCTCCGGTGGTCAGCAACAGCGGCTGCGCCTGGTCAGGGCGCTGCTGGCCGACCCCGAGGTGCTCATCCTGGTCGAGCCCACCAGCGCCGTCGACGCCCACAGCGAGGCCCGCATCGCCGGACGGCTGGCCAAGGCGCGCGCCGGCCGCACCACGCTGATCTGCACGACCAGCCCGCTGGTGCTCGACCGCACCGACCACGTGATCTACGTCGAGGACGGCAGGGTGCTGGCCGAGGGCGCACACCGGCAGCTGCTCGACAGCTCGCCTGCCTATGCCGCGACCGTGACCCGTGGGGAGGACTGACACATGGCCCGCGAGATCCTCCCGGTCGCCGACCGCAAACAGGTGCGCGCCTACGCCAGGCGGCTGACCCTGCACTATCCGCGCGAGCTCACGCTCGCCCTTCTCCTGCACGGGCTGGCCGCCGTGGCCGGACTGGCCGTGCCGTGGCAGCTCGGCAGGCTGGTGCAGGACGTGCAATATGGTGCCGAGGTCGACGTCGTCGTCGTGGCCGCTGCCATCGGTGCGTTCCTGCTGCTGCAGGGCGTCCTCGTGCGCTATGCCGTGCTGGCCTCCGCCAGGCTCGGCGAGAAGGTGCTGGCCGAGCTGCGCGAGGAGTTCGTCGACCGGGTGCTCGGGCTGCCTCTGTCCACCGTCGAGCGGGCCGGCGCCGGAGATCTGATCACCAGGACTTCCCGTGACGTCGACGCCCTGTCGCGCACCGTCCGGCACGCCGTCCCCGAGACGCTGATCGCGTCCGTCACCTTCGTGATCACCGTGGGCGCCCTGCTCCTGGTCAGCCCGCTGCTCATGCTGCCGATGCTGATCGCGGGCCCGGTGTTGTGGATCTCCACCCGGTGGTATCTCCAGCGGGCGCGCGACGGCTATCTCCGCGAGAACGCCGCCTACGCCGACCTCACCGAAGGGCTGGCGGAAACCGTCGAAGGCGCCAGAGCGGTGGAGGCGCTCGGGTTGCAGGAGCGGCGCCGGGCCCGCACCGACGACGACATCGCGCGTTCGTACGCCGCCGAACGCTACACGCTGGGCCTGCGTAGCGTGTGGTATCCCGCCGTCGAGCTGGGCTATGTGCTCCCGGTCGTGGCGACGCTGCTGGTCGGCGGCCTCTTCTACACCAACGGCTGGGTGGCGCTCGCCCAGGTGACCACCGCGACGCTCTATGCCCAGCAGCTCATCGACCCGCTCGACAGGTTTCTCATGTGGATCGACGAGCTGCAGGTGGGCGGGGCGTCCATGGCGCGGCTGCTCGGCGTGGCCAACGTGCCCGACGACCGGGTGGTCTCCACGTCGTCGCCCGCCGGCGAGCTGCTGGAGGCGTCGGACGTGCGCTATGCCTATCGTGAGGGCCGCGACGTGCTGCACGGCGTGTCGCTGACCGTCCAGCCGGGGGAGCGGCTGGCCATGGTCGGGCCGTCGGGCGCCGGGAAGTCCACGCTCGGACGGCTGCTGGCCGGCATTCACGGGCCGCGCGCCGGCGCGGTGGCCGTGGGCGGGGTGCCGCTGGTCGAGCTGTCGCTCGACGACCTGCGCGGCCATGTCGCGCTCGTCACCCAGGAGCATCACGTGTTCAAGGGGACGGTGCGCGACAACCTGGTGATCGCCCGTTCCGGCGCCGACGACCAGGCCGTACGGAAGGCGCTCGAAGCGGTGGACGCGCTCGACTGGGTGCTGGAGCTGCCCGAGGGCCTGGAGACGCCGGTGGGATCCGGCGGGCTGGCCGTCTCGCCCGCGCAGGCGCAGCAGCTCGCCCTGGCCCGGCTCGTGCTCGCCGACCCGCACACCCTGGTGCTGGACGAGGCCACCTCCCTCATCGACCCACGCGCCGCCCGGCACCTGGAACGCTCGCTGGCCGCCGTGCTCGACGGGCGGACGGTCATCGCGATCGCCCACCGGCTCTACACGGCGCACGACGCCGACCGGGTGGCCGTCGTGGAGGACGGGCGGATCAGCGAGTTGGGATCCCACGACGAGCTGGTGGCGGCGGACGGCTCCTACGCGGCCCTCTGGACCAGCTGGCACGGCACCTCCTCCACCGCTCACCAGTGACGCCGCCGCGCGCTCGATGCGGGACATCCCCGGAGAGGCTTCGTCAGCATGGTGTGGTCTCGGCGGGGACGGCGCGGTCGGTGAAGTAGCTGTTGATGTGGTCGCGGGCGCACTCGTTGAAGCCGTAGAGCGTGTGGCCGGGCCCGTCGTGGTGGATGACGGCGCTGCCCGGGACCGGGGACAGCGCCCGCGCGACCGCGTCGGACTCACCCCACGCTCCGGCCCCGAGCAGGGGCGGCAGGCCCTTGGGGAGGGAAGCGGGCTTGTTGGTCACGGGGACCGGCCAGTCAATGCAGCCCAGCGTTGCCGTGGACAGGGTGTTGGCGGTGCCCGCGTTGGGGGCGATCTTGCGCAGGCGGGCGTGGGTGGCGGCCATCTCCTCACGGTCGGCGAAGCGGGGCCAGTCGGTGCATTCCGTGACGCCCGTGGCCTGGTCGGGGTAGCGGGCGCCGCGGGCGGGCACGAAGCCGGAAGCGTCTGCCTGGGCGGCCTTGCGGATCGCCTGGGCCAGGTCAGGCCAGGCCGGCTTGCCCTGACGGGCCCTGCTGATGGCGAAGGACTGCAGGTCGCGGCCGTTGTAGGCGACGTTGGGGGTCGTGGTGGGGACGGGGGTGCGGTCGGCCCTGGCGATCAGCGCCCGCCAGCGGCCGGGGACGTCGGAGCAGTCGTTGGACCTGCACCAGGCGAAGAAGCGCTGCAGGAAGCGCTCGTTGGCCCTGGCCGACTCCTCCAGCTCGCGTTTCCAGCTCGCCGTGCTGTGGTTGATCGTGCCGTCGAGGACCATCGTGCGGATGCGGCCGGGAAAGAGGCGGGCATATGCCTGGCCGTAGATGCCCGCGTATGAGGCGCCGTAGAAGTTGAGCTCGCCGTCGCCGAGGAACTTCCTGATGGCCTCCATGTCCCTGGCGTGGTCGGCCGAGCTCATGTGGGCGAACAGCTCGGGGTCTTTGAGCCGGCAGGCCTCGGCGTAGCCGCGGTTGGTGTCGGACAGCCGGCCGAAGGCGGCGTCGTCTTCCGGGGCGTCGGGGAGGGGGACGCGGGTCCAGGAGCACTGCAGGCCCGTGCTGAGGCCCTGGAACTGCTCGCCGTAGCCGCGGGTGTCCCACGTGACGATGTCCATACGCTCGCGGAGCTTGGCCCACCAGCCGGGGTTGGCCTGGGTCAGGGCGATGCCGGGGCCGCCGGGACCGCCGTAGGCCACCAGCACCGAGCCCTCCGAGGCGCCGGTGGCCTTGAGCCGCCCCAGCTTCAGGGTGATCGTGCGGCCGTCGGGTTTGCTCCAGTCGGCCGGGACCTGGAAATCGGTGCAGACCATGCCGATCTTGTCGTGGGGGCACGAGCGCCACTCCTGGGCGGTGGCCGCCGCCGCTGGGGCGGACAGGCCCGCGCCCAGCAGCGCCAGGGTAAGGGCGAGGGGTTTCAGCATGGCGTTCACGATCCCGCAGAGGGTGGCGGGATCGCGTCGGACCAGAGTTTGATCTTCGCGGTGCGGGTGTCGGACCTGGGTCTGTCAGACCGTCAGCCTGGGCGTCTGCTTCGGAGGGTTTGTTGTGGCAGCGGTCGGCCTGGCTTCTGCTTCCGGGAGGTCCTGCCGCGGCGGCCGTCAGCCGAGCGCCTGCTTGAGGAAGTCCAGCTGCAGCAGCAGCAGGTTCTCCGCCACCACTTCCTGAGGCGTCATGTGCGTCACGCCGGACAGCGGGAGCACGCTGTGCCGGCGCCCGGCCGCGAGCAGCGCCGAAGACAGGCGGAGCGTGTGCGCGGCCACCACGTTGTCGTCGGCCAGGCCGTGGACCAGCAGCAGCGGGCGTTCGAGTTTCGCCGCGTCGGCGAACAACGACGACTTCTCGTAGACCTCGGGCTGCTCGTCAGGGTGGCCCAGGTAGCGCTCGGTGTAGCACGTGTCGTACAGCCGCCAGTCGGTCACCGGCGCCCCCGCGACCGCCGCGTGGAACACGTCGGGACGGCGCAGCACCGCGAGCGCGGCCAGGTATCCGCCGAACGACCAGCCGCGGATGGCCACCTTCGTCAGGTCGAGGTCGTCGGGATATTGCTCGGCCACCCCCTGCAGGGCGTCGACCTGGTCCTCCAGCGCCGGGGTCGCCAGGTCGTTGAGCACGGCCCGCTCGAAGGCCGTGCCGCGGCCAGGGGTGCCGCGCCCGTCGGCCACGACCACGGCGAACCCCTGCTCGGCGAACCACTGGCTCTCCAGGAAGATGCTCCGCTGGTTGAGCACCCGCTGGGCGTGCGGGCCGCCGTACGGATTCATCAGGACCGGCAGCCGGCCCGAGCCCTGCTCGTGCCACGACGGCAGCACCACGGCGGTGGCCAGGTCGCGACGGCCGGAACGGCCGAGCGAGACCCGCATGTCGAGGCCGGGACGCTCGGCGAACGACGGGATCGGCACCGCCGTGCCGTCGCGCTTCACGACTGTGGCCGACACGCCCTCGGTGTCGAGGCTCTGCTCGGTCAGTACGCCCACCCCGCCCGACATGCGCCCGGAGAACACCCCGGAACGGGTCGAGACGGGCAGCAGCGAATGGCCGTCCCACGTCCACAGCTGGATCTCTGTCGGGTCGCCGTTAGCGCTGAACAGCACGCTGTCGTGGTCGACGTCGAGTACGGCCCGCACCTGCAACGTCGGCGGGGTGACCGGATGGTCGCCGACGTACAGGCGGTGGCCGCCGTCGGCGGAGGCCACCCAGACCAGGGACCCGTCGTCGAGGTGGGCGGGCACTCCCATCACGATGTCGACCCAGGCGGGATCGGTGTCCTCGCGCACGAGCGTGGTTGCGCCGGTAGCCGGATCGACCGCGAACAGCCGCATCGTCTTCTGGTCGCGGGTCATCGTCACGATCGACAGCGCGTGGGAGTCCCAGGAGGCCGTGGTGAGGTATTCCCCGGTGTACGGCACCGCGACCCGCGACCCGTCGAGCCCCAGCACGAACAGCTCGGTGACCGCGTTGGGAGTGCCGGCCGCCGGATAGCGCTGGACCGTGGCCGGACGGTCCGGGTTGGCCGGGTCGGCGATGTGCCAGACGTTGACCGGAGCCTCGTCAGCCCGCTCGACCAGCAGCGCGTCGCTCGCCGGGGCCCACCAGTAGCCGCGCATACGGTCCATCTCCTCCGCGGCGATGAACTCGGCCAGCCCGTACGTCACCGTCTCCGACTCCGGCGTGGCCAGCGCGCGGTCGGCGCCCGAGAGCACGTCCTGGACGCGCAGGGCGCCGCCGGTGACGTAGGCGACGTGCCGCCCGTCGGGGGAGAGCCGGGGGTCGATGACCGCGCCCGGCGTGTCGAGCCGGTGCGCCTGACCGCCGGCCAGGTCGGCCACGTAGAGGCCGCCGGACAGGGCGAAGCAGGCCCTGGTCACCGCGGTGTCGGTGGCGTAGGCGACGACGCCGCCCGCGGACTCTCTGCTGCGCTCGCGCCTGGCCCGCTCTTCCGGAGGCAGGTCCTCCTCGTCGGCGTGGAGCTTGCGCGGGTCGACGACCAGGCGTTCGACGTGGGTCTCGGTGTCGAGCTCCCACAGGCAGGTCACCGGGTCGTCGCCCGACTTCGACCGCAGGAAGACCACCCGGCCGCCGTCAGGGGAGATCGTGAAGCCTCTGGGCACTCCGAGGGTGAACCGGCGGGTCCTGGCCGACAGTCGCGGGAAGCTCTCACTCATGGGGCCAATCCTGCCAGCAACGCACCGTTGTTACGCTCGGGGCTATGACTGATCGACGGCTCCTGCTCGTGCACGCCCATCCGGACGACGAGTCGATCGGCACCGGGGCGACCATGGCGAAATACGTCGCCGAAGGCGCCCACGTCACGCTGGTGACCTGCACGCTCGGCGAGGAGGGGGAGATCATCCCCGGTGACCTCGCCCATCTGGCCGCCGACAGGGACGACGCCCTGGGGCCGTACCGGATCGGCGAGCTCGCCGCCGCCTGCGAGGCGCTGGGCGTCGAGGATCACCGTTTCCTCGGCGAACCCGGGCGCTGGCGCGACTCGGGGATGATGGGCGTGGCCTCCAACGACCATCCGAAGGCGTTCTGGCAGGCGGACCTCGACGAGGCCGCGGGCGAGCTGGTCAAGGTGATCCGCGAGGTGCGTCCCCAGGTGCTCGTCACGTACGACGAGAACGGCTTCTACGGCCACCCCGACCACATCCAGGCGCACCGTGTCTCGCGCAGGGCGTTCGAGCTGGCCGCGGATCCCGGCTTCGGCTCGGGTGAGCCGTGGCGGATCGCGAAGTTCTACCACACCGCCGTCGCCAGGTCCGCGCTGCGCCGCACCTCGGAAGCGCTGCGCGCGGCCGGGGTCGGGGTCGGCTTCCTCGTCGAGGACGTCGAGGACATGGCCTACGGCTGCGCGGACCAGGACATCACCACCGAGATCGACGCACGCCCCTGGATCGGCAACAAGATCGAGGCCATGCGGGCTCACGACACGCAGATCATCGTTGCGGAACCGTGGTTCGCGCTGTCCAACAACATCGGCCAGGAGGTCGCGGGGGTGGAGCACTACATCCTGGCGGTCGGGTCGCCCGGCCCGCCGGTGCCGGGTCCCCCCGTGGAGGCCGGCGGGCTCGGCGAGCCGTACAACCGCGAGAACGATCTGTTCGCCGGCATCCACTAATCTCGGTCGCTATGGAACATCGCAGCCAGGCCGAGTCGGCGCTGGGCGGGGCGGCATACGGCATGTTGTTCGTGCTCGGGGTCGTGATGGCGGTCGTCGGCGGCTTCACCCACCCGGTGTGGCAGATGGGCGGGGTCCCGATCGCGGCGCTCGTCTGGGTGCTGGCGTTGTTCGGGGTGGGCC
>NZ_SMKP01000232.1:0-15354 GCF_004349015.1 Nonomuraea diastatica | reverse complement strand
CGAACCCGGGATCCCCGCTCAGAGGCGTTCATTTCGTTGTGTCTTAACTCTTTCAGCCGTTCAAGTCTCTGTCAAATTGACCAGACCTGCACAACCTGCGGGAATTAAGCGCCGCCCCCTTTTCGGAGACAACCCCTCTAACTTACCAGCCCTTCAGAGTGGACGCGAACATCCACGAGGTTGGTCAGTGTCTGGAGGCGGCCCCTGAGTGAGACCGGCGATCAACGCCGCTCTCGTGGGACTGATGAACTCTATGTACGCCTCCCGGAACCGTCAAATCGGCGGTGCTCCCGCCGACTCCGGGTAGGTAGGTGGCGTGCCAGATCAACCCATCCCTAGGGCGCTCATCATCATGGTGGGAATCGCCGCCGCGGTGGTCGCCCTCTTCGGAATCCGCGAGGTCGCTTCGATCGCGGGCCCCGTTGTGCTGGCGCTCGTGCTCGTCATCGCCGTCTCGCCGGTGCGCACGTGGCTCGCCGCCAAGGGGGCGCCCACGTGGCTGCAGGTCTCCGTGCCCTTCCTCATCGTCGTGTTCGCGTTGCTGGGCATGGTCGGCATCCTGACGATCTCGGTCTCCGAGCTCGTCTCGCTGCTGCCGGCGTACGCCGCCCAGTTCGACAAGCTCCTCGCCGACGCGCTGGCCTGGGCCGCCGCGCACGGCGTCAGCAACGACGTGCTCGACAGAGGGCTGCAGGCGTTCGACGCGGGGTCGATTCTCGGCTTGGCGCAGAGCCTGCTCGGCAGCCTGATCGGCGTTCTCTCCGCGCTCTTCCTCGTCATCGTGCTGCTGCTGGCGATGTGTCTCGACGCGCCGGTGACATCGAAGATCCTGACGACCGGTGAAGGGTATCGGCCGCAACTGGTGACGGCGCTGGCCACGTTCGCGCGCAAGACGCGGCGCTATCTGATCGTCTCGACCGTCTTCGGGCTGATCTGCGCGACCCTCGACGTGATCGCCCTGACGGTGCTGGACGTGCCGCTGCCGCTGCTCTGGGGTGTGCTGGCGCTCATCGCCAACTACATCCCGAACATCGGTTTCGTCATCGGGCTGGTGCCGCCGGCCGTGCTCGCTCTGCTGGACGGTGGCGTGCAGACGATGGTGCTGGTCGTCGTCGCCTACAGCGTCATCAACGTGGTCGTGCAGTCGTTCATCCTGCCCAAGTTCCTTGGGGACGCGGTGGGGCTGTCGACCACGATGACGTTCCTGTCGCTGATCGTGTGGACGTTCGTGCTGGGACCGCTGGGCGCGATCCTCGCCATCCCGCTGAGCCTGCTGACCCGGGCGTTGCTGATCGACAGCGATCCGCGCGCCAGGTGGGCGCAGAGCCTCATGTCAGGCGGACCGCCCCGCAGGTGAGAGCAGGCGGCGCATGGACACGCCGCTCAGCCGCCTGACGTCGTGGGACAGGTGGGTCTGATCGGAGTAGCCGGCCGTGACGGCCGCCTCCGCCAGCGGGACGCCGGCGCGGGCCAGGCCGAGTGCGCGCTGGAAACGCACGATGCGCTGGAGGGTCTTCGGCGCGTAGCCGAACGAGGCCAGGCTGCGGCGGTGGAGCTGGCGCTCACTGAACCCGAGCCGCCAGGCCACCTCCGCGACCGTGTGGCCCTCGCGCAACGCCCTCGTGATGGCGTAACCGGCGGGGTCGGCGCCCGTGGTGGCGGCCAGCCGGCACCTCACCGCGGCGCGCATGGCGGCCGGCCGCGCGCCCGCCCGCGAGGCGGCCTCCTCGATGCGCTCGGCCGGGAAGGGCAGGTCGGACAGGGCGACGCGCCGGTCACGCAGCTCGTGGAGCGGCACGCCGAAGAAGTCGCCCACCGCCCCGGGCCGGAACCGCACACCCGTGAACATGTCGCCCGCCGCCATGGGCGTCGGCATGGGCCCGGTGTCGGGGCCCGCCACGAACAACCCGCCAGGGCCCCAGATGAGGTCGACGCAGGCGTCGGGCACGACGAGCTGGGTCTGCTCCGTCTCGCTGACCAGGTGCCACCCGCAGGCGACACGGCCGGCGAGATCGGGGGCGGGAGGCCGTTCCGCGTACATGCCTCCAACGTACGCGGCCTCACCGACAGAACGGCCTCACCCCTTCAGCCGTCCGTACGCGCGCAGCGTCTTCAGCCGATGGACGGTGACGTAGCCGCCCCATTCGTGCGCCACGAGCGGCGTCCACATCGGCCAGTTGCCGGTCCAGCCGCCTTCCTCGGACTGGGCGGCGGCGAGCGCGTCGAGGTGGGTGCCGAGGGCGTCCTGCGTGAACAGCGGCAACCGCAACGGCTCCGGCGCGAAGTCCAGCGGGAAGTGCGCATCCCCCGTGGTGCCGGGGTCGAGGGCGACCGTCGCGAGGATGGCCTCCTTGAGCCGGGCGAACTCGGCCTCCGCCCTGTCCCGGTCGGGCACCAGGTCGAGGAAGGTCACGACGGCGCGGGCTTCGTACGGACTCGTCTCGCCGATCTCGGCGATCCGCGACCAGCAGAACGCGGTCGCGGCGGGCAGCCAGGAGTGGGTGCTGCCGTGCTTGTGGAGCAGCCCGGCGATCGACGCGGTGGGCACGAGACTGCCTGGAGGGTCGTCAGCCGTTTCCCACCACGGGGCTCTCGGCGTGTTCCTGACCGACGGCAGGACGAACGGCACGCCGCCGTCCTCGGCGCTGACGGCGGCGAGGTAGTCGCAGGCGGCGCGCACCGTCGGGGAGTCGAAGGCGTCGATCTCGTCGAGGATCCAGAACGCCACCTCGACCGGCTCCGGCTGGCTGCCCGCGCCCCGAAGGTCCGGCTCCAGCGCGTTGCCGAAGCCGCCGTCGGTGTTCTGGTAGCAGCGCAGCACGTCGAGCACCCGCTCGCGCGACCCGCCACCGAACAGGGCCTCGAAGCGCAACCTGTCGATCAGCCTGCCGTGCAGCTCCAGATATCGTCGTGCGCGGTCGAGCATGTCCATGTCGGCTGGTCCTTCAACGCTTGGAATACGGGTCGTCACGGCGAAGCTACCCCGTGTTCCGGCCGTAATCTTGTCAGAATCGGACGCGTGCCCGGCGACCCGCAGGGTTGTGCAAGCCGCACGGGCACCTCGTCCGCGTGATCGTCGTCAGGGAGCCGTCGTCACGGTGTGGCAAGCGCCTCTGTGTGCGACATCCTGGCGGCACGCACCGCCGGGTAGAAGCCGGCGATGCCGCCGATGGCCGACAGCAGCAGCGACTCGGCCACGAACTGCACGCGGATCTGGCCCCGGGTGACGCCCAGCGAGGGGTCGGGCATGTCGACGCCGTTCTCGCGCATGCACGTGGCCTACAGGCGCAGCTGTTCGGCCGCTTCGTGCGGGCGGTCAGGAACAACACGGGGATGCGCTCACCGAGCCGCCTGGCCACCTCGAAGCCGTCGAAGTCCTCCAGCATCACGTCGAGCACGACGATGTCGGGCTTGAACTCCCTGGCGGCGGTCACGGCCTCGGCGCCCGTCCAGGCGGTCCTGACCTCGAACGAGACCAGTCGCAGGGTCTGCGAGAGCAGGGCGCGGATGTTCGGCTCGTCGTCGACGACGAGCACCCTGGCCGGTCGGTCCATGCCTCAAGGATTACCCCAGCCAGTTCAAGGCCAGTCCAAAGCGCTCATTTCACGAAAAAGACCGGCCCGCGCGCGGTGAACGGCAGGGACGCCCCCTGCGGCACCAGGAACGCGTGTTCCCTGCGGATGCGCAGCACGTCGCACTGACCGTCGGTGATCACCAGGATGGGCCCGTCGGGCGGGAAGTCGTCGGCTCGTTCGAGCAGCCTGACGCCGGGCTGGAGGACCGTGCCGCCCCGGCCGCGTACGCGGACCCGGCCCGCGATCTCCTCGACCTGCAGATATCCGGCGTCGTAGGCGGTGGCGTCGCAGAAGACCACGCGGGCGCGGGGCACGTCGCGGGCCGCGGCGTAGGAGGCGATGGCGCCGAGCGCCTTGCCGAGCAACTCCACGTTCATGGAGCCGGAGGTGTCGAGCACCACCCCGAACGTGGCCTTGCGTGCGACCTCCTCCGGGAGCAGCCAGCCGGGTCGCGGGATGCCGGGGCTTGACGCCTGTCTGCGGGAGGCGCGCGCGTAGGAACGCCGCTTCTCCTCGGGCTGGAAGTGCTCGTCGAACCAGCGCGCGAGCTGGGCGTCCCAGGGCAGCGGCGGCTGGTCGAGCGCGCGGATCTCCTGCTCGAGCCCGGCGGGCAGGAGACCGCGGCCGCTCGTCTGGTGGTAGGCCAGCCCCGTGCAGAGCGCGTTGCGGTAGTAGTCGTCGAGGTCGACGTAGCCGCCGATGCGCCGCGGCGGGCGGTCGAGCACGTCGCCGAGCCCGCGCCCGCGCAGGGTGGCCAGCTTGCGTACGCGGCGCAGGTCGGTGGCGATCCGGTCGTAGACCGCCTCGGCCGACATGCCGGTCAGTGCCTGGTCGAACAGCAGCCCTTCCGGCATCTCGCCGACGCCCATCTCGACCAGCCACCCGTTGATCACGTAGTCGCAGGCGACGTTCCACAGGTACGGCTCGCGCATGCCGGCCCGCTCACCGTGGCACAGCGCGGCGTGCAACATCTCGTGGGCCAGCACGAAACGCCATTCTGGCTCGGAGTGCCGGGCCAGCGGGTTGACGTAGATCTCGCCCGCCTCGGCGCTGACCGCGGCGATCGAGATGTCCCAGCCCCTGGCCAGCTCCGCGTCGGAAACGATCTTCATGCCCGCGGCCAGCGCCCCGAGCAGCGGATATGAGGACACGAACCAGCGCAGCGCGACGTCCCATGGGCCCTTGGCATGCCCTTCGACGGGAGTGCGCGGCTCGCCCGCCCGGTCGAGCGCGCTCGTGGCCGCCTCGGCGATGCCGATGGCGAACGTGCGCTGGAAGTCCCAGTCCTCGGCCTCCTTCGCCGAGCCGATGCGGAAGTCGGGCACGCCGGCCGGCTGGAAGGGACCGGGAACCCCGAGCCTGCGCCACCGCTCCGACAGCGTCACCTCGTCGTTGTCCGGCAGGTCGTCGGGGAGCGGCGCTGGACTGCGCCCGATCTTCAGCGTGCGCAGGAACCCGTCCACGGCCGCGCAGCAGGCGGCGTGATAGGCGGGGTCGGGGCGGTCACCGTCGACGTCCTTCGGAGCGCAGGCACGCGGGTCGGCATGGCCGAACCCCAGGTGGAGCAGCAGGTGGGCGAAGACCCACGTCCATTCCTCGGCCGGGGCGCGGTGCTTGGGGTGGAAGCGCACGTCGCCGTCGTGGGTGACGTGCGCCCAGGTGCCGTTGGGCAGCTCACCGTCCTCGGCCTCCAGCAGGTAGGCGTGGAAGACGCGGAACAGCGGGTGCCGGGTGACGGTGTGCCAGCCTTCATGGACGTTGGCGCGCCAGGGGTCGACCTTGGCCTTGCGCCTGCTCATGACCGGGCCGCCATCAGGCGCGGCACGTCCCTGCCGACCTCGACGAGGAACCAGGAGGGCAGCGCGGGCGCGCCGTCGGCGTTGTTGGCGATGACGAGCTGGGCGCATTCGAGGGAGATCTCGGCCAGCTCGACCAGCAGGGTCTTGGCCCGGAAGCCCAGGTCGCGGCCGCGGGCGGAGGCGCCGCGCTTGTCGGCGGGCAGCTCTTTGATGAGCCGGGCGCGGAAGGCCTCGGCCAGGAAGTAGAGCAGGTCGCGTTCCTCGGGCTGGCGCGGCCACGGGGCCTCGCCCTTCAGCACGGCCTCCAGATCGTACGCGTGCCGCACGGTCTTGACGTACGCGCGGAAGGCCGAGGCGTGCGTGCCGGTGAGCGTGCCGAACGCGAGCATGGCGAGGGTCTCGTCGGCGAGGTCGTCGCCGTAGGAGGTGATCACGTCGGACAACATGTGCCAGGCCCGCGGCGAGGAGAACGGCTCCTCGGTCTTCGGCGGCGGGCTCCACAGGTGGTCGGGGCGCTGCACGAGGTAGTCAATGATCCACGGGTGGATGCCGTTGTCCGCCGCCCACTTGAGCCAGTCGTCGGACGAGGCCCGCAGGTGCACGTGGACCAGCCGGTTGACCAGCGCGGAGGCCATCGGGCGGGCCAGCGCGTTGTCGGTGGCGCGGTTGCCGGCGCCGATCACCACCGAGCCGGCCGGCAGCTCGTACGTGCCGATCCTGCGGTCGAGGATCAGGGAGTAGAAGGCCTTCTGCACCTCGGGCGCTGAGGCGTTGAGCTCGTCGAGGAAGAGGCAGTAGGGCTCACTGCGGGCGATCGACTCGGGCGGCGCGAACCGGCTGCGCCCGCCGACCAGTTCGGGCACGCCGATCAGGTCCTCGGGGGCGAGCTGGGTGCCAAGCAGCGTCACGCACTCCAGGCCGAGCGAGCCGGCGAACTCGCGGACCAGGGAGCTCTTGCCGATGCCCGGCGCGCCCCACAGGAAGACGGGCCGGACCACGGCGACGTGCAGCAGCAGCTCGGGGAGCTGTGCCGGAGTGACCGTGACCGTTGCCTGCACGTCCTCCAGGGTGGCGGCCCTGCCCTCGCCGGCGCGACCGATTTAAATGTTTTGCCCGGTCGACGGGGGTCGGCTTAGGGTCGGTCTCATGTCATGCATGTTCACCTGCCAGGTTTTCATCCGCATCCGCCGCGGCCGGGCTCTGGCCCGCTAGCGGACGCGATCACCTGAGGCTGGGCGTCCGCGCGCGTGCCCAGGGCCCTTCGAGCAACCCGTTGTCTCGAGGACCCGGAAGGGCAGTGCTGTGGCGCGAAATCACGCACACGGAAACTATTCACACACCCAGAAGAAGGCCAGGAACAGCGGTGGCGGCCGCACGCCCGCGGATCGGGCGCGGCGTACGCTCTCGCAGAACTTCCTGGTCGACCGGCATGCCGTCGACCTGATGGTCAAGGCCGCCGGTCCGGAGGGGCTGGTGCTGGAGCCCGGCCCCGGCGAGGGCGCGCTCACCCTGGCGCTGGCCGAGGCGGGCGCCCAGGTGGTCGGCTACGAGGTCGATCCCCGGCTGGCCGGGCGGCTGGCCTCGCGCACCCGCAGCGACCCCAGGATCGACATCGTCAGGCGCGACTTCACCACCGTGAGGGCGCCGCGAGAGCCGTTCGCGGTCGTGGGCAACATCCCCTACTCGATCACGTCGAAGATCGTCGACTGGTGTCTGCGGGCACCGGCCCTGACCTCGGCGACGCTGCTCACGCAGCGGGAGTACGCGCGCAAGCGCGCGGGCGGCTACGGCCGCTGGAGCCTGGTCACGGTGGAGTCGTGGCCGTGGTTCAGCTGGAAGCTCGGCGACACGATCGGCAGGGAGAGCTTCCGGCCCGTCCCGTCGGTCGACTCGGCGATCCTGCGCCTCCAGCGCAGGCCCGAGCCGCTCGTGAGCGGCGGCCGCTCCTACCAGGAGCTGGTCGAGGTGGGGTTCGGCGGCGTGGGCGGGTCGGTGCGCGCGTCGCTGAAGACGAGGTATGACGGGGTGGACACCGCACTGGCGGCGGCCCGTGTGTCCCGCGACACCGTCGTGGGACACGTGCACCCCGACCAGTGGATCACGTTGTGGGAGCACCTATGCCGGTGACGTGATCCTCGAGTCGTCAGAACTCCCCTGAGACGGGGCCGGCCCTGGGACTGTCGCCACGCGGCGGCGGCCCCAGGGCATGGCCAGGGCCAGGATCGGCAGCAGCAGGATCGAGGCCCGCGACCAGTCGGCGTGCTGCAGCCACCACCCGTTGAAGTCGAACTGCGTCATGTAGAGGTAGCCGTAGCCGGCCCAGAGCGAGGCGCCGATGATGGCCGGCCAGGCGAACCTCGTGGGCCTGGCGACCAGGAACGGCATGAACCACATGAGGTATTGGGCGCCGAGCCGGGGCGTCATGACCATGAAGACCAGCAGCACGGCGATCGTCATGTCGACCGGGTCGGCCCGCCGCCAGTAGAGCACGGCGGCGACGACGCTCACGTAGATCAGCTTCGTCCCGAACGAGGCCAGGTCGGGCCGGAGTGCCCACTGCCCCTCGGTCAGCCACGGGGTCCAGCCCCATTCGCCGACGATGGGCCGGATGTCCTGGATGGTGTGGATGACCGCCGGGATCTGGTCGAGCGACGTGCCCGCGAAGACCGGCAGCGTCACCAGGAAGAAGACGGGCACCAGCCCGGTCGCGAACAGGGCGGCGACGCGCGCGCGCAGATTGGGCAGGAGCAGCAGCATGCCGGGGATCAGCCAGATGGGCCAGCTCTTGGCGCACAACGCCAGGCCCATCAGCAGGCCCGCCAGCGCGCCCCGCCTGAGGTGGGCGCGGTCGTCCTCGCCCGGCAGCAGCGAGCGGTGCACCATGCCGCCGCGGCCGATCACCCGCGGCACGGCACCCCGGACGCCGTGCGCGGCCAGGCCCGCGCGCACCCGTGCGATCACGTCGGTGGTCATTCCTGGGCGCTCGGGCGCGCCCGGCCCCCTGGCGACCACGAAGGCGGCGACGCCGAACACGAGCGCGACCGGCTCGACCTGGCCATGGATGCAGGCGACCATCAGGGCGAGCGGGTTGAGCGCGTACTGGAGGGCTCGCAGCGACGCCTTGGGGCCGCCGGCCAGCTTGGCCACCAGGGGGATGAGCACGATGTCGGCGACCACGGTGACCAGGCGCCCGGCGTATTCCCACGGGATGCCGAGCCACAGCAGGATGCCGTACGCGTAGGGGATCGTCGGCAGGAAGTGCCAGCCGCCCTCGCTGGCCAGCACCGGGTCCTCGCCCCGCAGCACGGCCTCGCCCGCGGGCTTGAAGCTCTCCATGAAGTCGACGGGCTGCCACGAATCGATCGCCGACGTGTACATGATCAGCACGCGTACGGCGATGCCCACGAGAACGGCGACAAGGAGCGGCGGCCGCCAGTCGCGCCACTGGGCGACGAGGGCGAGCACGACACCGGTGACGAGGACGATGCCCGTGAGAACTGCGTAATCCATGGCGGGATATAGCCTGCCGCACCCGGAGCGCAGCCGCCACCAGGGCTTCCGATTCTTATCCCCGACATGCCGACACGTATAGCGATACGGCATCACTCTTTGTGTTGAACTTTTCGCATGGGGGGATCGCAGGTCAACCAGGCACTGGTCAGGCTCTATTTCGAGGTGAGGAACGGGCTGCGCGACCCGGTCGCGGCGTGGGCGAAACTCACAGCGAATTCACAGGAATACCAGCCGGCCAGGGGTGAGCGGCGGGTGCCGCTCGACGACGTGACGGCCGCCGAGCTGGCGGCGGCGGCGATCGTGCACACCGCTGACGAGCACGGGCCCGAGCGGGTGGCGGCGCTGGCCAGCTCCCCGCTGGCACGCCTCGTCGGCGAGCTCGGCGGTGCGGTGCTGACCGAGCACCCGTGCGCCCCCGAGCAGGTGCTGGGGCCGCGCTTCGCCGGTCCGTCACGCGCCGAGGACTGGGCGAGGGCGGCATACGTGCTGCTGTGGGGGGAGAACAACCGGCTCGTACGCTCGGCGGACACACCCTGGGTGATCGCCGGCCGCTACAAGGGTCAGAAGGTGGTCGCGATCGGCACGCATCCGACGCGGTTGTCCGACGAGACGCTGGTCGTGCGGCCCGGCACGGACGGCGCGCTGGCCATGGCCATGGGGCACGTGCTGCTCAAGGAGTTCTTCCTGGACCGCACGCCGTTCGCCGGGCAGGCGATGGAGCACACCGATCTGCCGCTTCTGGTGCGGTTGCGGGACCGCGAGGAGGCGTACGTGCCGGGCGGGCTGACGGGCGGCGCCTGCGACCGGCTCAGCGTGTACGGCGGCGAGGCGGTGGAGGTGCTGCTGCCGCGCTTCGACGGCGGCCCGGGGGTGCTGCGGCGCGGCGTGCCCGTGCTGCGCGACGGCGGCGAGCTGGTGACGACCGTGTTCGACCTGCTGCTGGCCGTCTACGGGGTGGCCAGGCCCCGGCTGCCGGGCGTGTGGCCGCGCGGCTACGACGACCGGGCGGAGCCGTACACGCCGGCCTGGCAGGAGGCCTGCACCGGAGTGGCCGCGTCGCGGACGGTGAAGATCGCGCGGGAGCTGGGCGTGACGGCGGAGAAGACGGGCGGCGGGTGCGTGATCGTGCCCGGGCGGCTGGAGACGCCGCACGCCGACACCGCCTACCGGGCGATGCTGGCGCTGCTGGTGCTCACCGGGTGCGGCGGCGGCTGGGCGCAGGCGGGCGGTGCGGGGATTCCGCTGGTGCCGTACCTGTGCCTGCACGCATGCGGCGAGGACCGCTCCGACGTGGGCGCGCTGAGCTGGGCGCTGGCCGATGGGTTGTTCGCGCACAAGACCTCGCGCTCGGTGCTGCTGGAGGCGGTGCGCGACGGCTGGCCGATGGCCCCGCCGCCGCGCGTGCTCGCCCTGCCGCGCCCGATCTATCCGCTGCCTCCCGACGTCGACCTGCTCATCGGGCCTGACGACCACTGCGACCTGTCCGCGCCGGACACGGAGCTGGTGGTGGCGGCCGTGACGAGGATGATCGGCCGGGTCGACCCCGCGGGGCACGACCGGGTGCCGCCCGCCGGGCGCATGCGGCTGCTGGTGGATCACGCCTGGATGCACGAGTACGGCGAGGCCCTGCCCACCTACCGGCCGCCCGGCCTCGGCGTCCCGCTCAAGCCCACCCAGCTCGTCCGCGTCAGGTGAGCCCGTCCAGGTACGCCCGGTGGCTCCTGGAGAACTCGAACCCGTTGTGCCGGTCCCAGTTGATCGACCAGGCCATCAGGCCCCGCAGCCCCGGATAGACGCCCCGCGGCCGGTACGTCCCGCAGCCGGTGCCCGTGGCCAGGCAGCCGAACGCCTTCCGCACCTCCCTCACGGTCGTGAACCCGTTGCCCGCGTTGACCGAGGCGGGCAGCCCGATGGCCACCTGGTCCTGGCGCAGCGGCGGGAACACGTTGGCCGCATCGCCCATGATCGGGAAGCCGGCCAGCAACATGTCGGTCATGGCGACGTGGAAGTCGTGCCCGCCCATGGTGTGGTACTGGCCGTCCAGGCCCATGATCGGCCCGGAGTTGTAGTCCTGCACGTGGAGCAGGGTGAGGTCGTCGCGCATCGCGTGGATGACCGGCAGGTAGGAGGCGCTTCTGGGGTCCGCCGCGCCGTTCGGGCCCGGCCCGTAGAACTGGTGGCCGAGCTGGACGAAGAACGTCTCCGGCGCCATCGTCAGCACGAACCCGTCGCCGTGGCGGCTCTTGAGGCTCTTCAGCGCCGCGATGAGGTTGACGACGACCGGCGTGGTCGGAGCGTCCAGGTCGGTGTCGCCCGGGTCGAGATGGAGCGAGTGGCCCTCGAAGTCGACGTCCAGGCCGTCGAGCCCGTACCTGTCGATGATCGCCGAGACCGACCCGACGAACGCGTCGCGCGCCGCCGCGGTCGTGAGCTGCACCTGGCCGTTCTGCCCGCCGATCGAGATCAGCACCTTCTTGCCCTGCGCCTGCTTGGCCCTGATGGCGGCGGCGAAGTCGGCGTCGGACTCGACGCCGGGGCATTCGGCGGCCGGGCACCGGCTGAACCGGATGTCGCCCGAGGTGACCGAGGTGGGCTCGCCGAAGGCGAGGTTGATGACGTCCCATTCGTCCGGGACCTCGCTCATCTTGACATAGCCGGATCCGTTGGCGAACGACGCGTGCAGGTACCCGACCAGCACCCGCTCGGGCAGCCCGCCGTCGCCCCCGTTCCCCGCAGCGGTGGTGGTGCCGCTCGCCTCGGGGCTGTAGGCGGAGCAGTTGCCCGCCGCGTCGCAGGCGCGGACCTTGAAGCGGTACGTGGTGTCCGCGCCCAGCCCGGTCGCCCGGTGGCTCGTCCCGGTGACGGCGACGGGCGAGCCGCCGTCGCGCGACACCTCGTAACGGGTGACGCCCACGTCGTCCGTGGCGGCCGACCAGGTGACGTCGAGGCTCGTGGGGGTGGCCCCGCCGGCGGACACGCCACCCGGCACGCTGGGCGCCGAGGTGTCCTGCTCGCCGGAGGCGCCGTCGAGGACGACGTCGTCGGCGAGATAAGGTTCCTGGCCGTACCAGCCGTGGAGGTAGATCGTCACGGAGGCGGTGGACGGGCCCGTGGTGAAGGTCGTGCGCAGCCGGGTCCAGGCCGCGCCGGGCGAGCCCCAGGTCTGCGGGTCGGCGCCGCCGGTGCCCGTGGCGCCGAGGAAGACGTAGCCGCCCTGGACCCAGGCCGACAGCGTGTACGACGACGACGGCCGCACGCTGACCTGCCGGCCGCATCGGGCAAGGTCGGTGCCCTGCGGGGTGGCCAGGAGCGCGGCGGCGCCGCCGCGCACAGGGGACGCGACCGCCTGCGCCCCGGCGGAGCACGTCCAGCCGCTGAGCCCGGACTCGAAGCCGGGGTTGGGCACGATGTTCGCGGCCTGGGCGGGGGTGGCGTGCAGCGTGGTGAGTCCCAGGACGAGCGCGGCCGTCGCCGCTCGGAGATTCATGACGTTCCTCCTGGCCCGGCCCGCCCCGGTGGAGGGGCGGGCCGGATTCGAGCGGGTCAGAAGCCGGCGGTGGTCCTGGTGAACTCCCAGTCGGACTGGGCGATGCCGCTGCAGTTGGAGGTCACGCCGCCTCCCGGGCAGGGCCGGTCACGGTTGACCGCCCAGTACGCGAGCCTGGTCAGGCCCTTGGACCTGGCCCAGTCGCGGATCTGCGTCCAGGTGCCGGGCGAGGTCAGCTCCTGCTGGTCGGACAGGCCGTTCATGCCGGAGATGCCCATGTGCGCGTACGCCTGGGCGTCGGACCAGCCGTACGCGTTCTTGAGCGCGTTCTTCAGGCCCTCGGACGCGTTGACGGTGTCCTGGTAGATGTTGGAGCTGCCGAAGTCGAACGGCATGATCGTGAAGTTGTCGATCGGCACGCCGAGGGCCCTGGCCTGGTTGATGAGGCGGACGCCGTGGGCGTTCGGGCCGGTCCTGGTGGTGCCGAAGGTTACGACGATCTTGACGTTCGGGTTGTTCTGCCTGACGATCTTGAGGGCGTTCAGGATGCGGTCCTGGACGGTGTAGTTCTCGAACTCGTCGGTGTTCTCGATGTCGAAGTCGACGACGGCCGGGCCCACGGCGTTGATGACCTGCTGCACCGCGCCCGCGAACGCCTGTGGCGAGGAGCAGTTGGGGCCGAGCTTGTTGCCCTGCCAGCCGCCGAAGGAGATCTGGACGCTGCCGCCCTTCGACTTGATCGTGTTGATCGCCTGCTGGTCGGCGCCGCCGGTCAGCGGGCGCTGCCCGTCCCACGCCGGGGTGCAGCCGCCGCTGGACAGGATGAACGCCATCGTGAACGACTTGACGCCCGTGGCATCCATGACGGCGCCCGGGTTGGGCGGGTTGCCCCAGCCCATGTAGAGGTAGGGGGCGCCGGGCATCTTGCTGGGGTTGTTACCGGTGCAGCCCGACGTGGTGGCGGTGGCGTCGCGGCCGGCCGACTCGCCCGCCGCGTTGTACGCCTTCACGGTGTAGGTGTGGGTCGTGCACACGCCGAGCCCGGAGATGGTGGCGCTGGTGCCGGAGACCTGGGCGCGCCGGGTCGAGCCCTCGTACACGCGGTAGCCCGACACGGTGCCGCCGGCGGCGCCCCAGCGCAGCGTGATGCTGGAGTTCGTGACCGACGTGCTCACCGTGCCCGGCACGCCGGGGGCGCCGGGCTCGGGGTCGGTGTCGCCACCCGAGGTGGGCTTCCAGAGCGCGGGCACGGCGGACGGCTCCCAGCCGGGCTGGGACGTGTGGCCCTGCAGGCAGACGTAGTCGACGCCGTTGTGGGTGACGACCGCGCCTGTGGCGTACGCGGTCCACGGGGCCCAGGCGGCGGCCAGCCGCTGCACCGTGCCGGTGGCGGCGGCGGTGGCGCTGGCGGCGGCGGCGGCGGATCCGATGGTGGCCGGGCCGGTCAGGGTAAGGGCGAGGGCGGTCGCTAACGCGACCATTTTGCGGCGTAATTTCATGACATTCCCTGAAGGTGAGGCTTGACGGTCTTGGAGAAGGACCAGCTGTTGCTCGCGTCCCAGTTGATGGACCACGTCATCGCGCCCCTGATGTCGGGGTAGGCGCGCGGCGGCACGAAGGTCCCGCAGCCGGTCCGCTTGGCCAGGCAGTCGAGCGCCCGGTTGACGGCCGAGGGCGGCACGACGCCGCCGTTCGCGGCGCCCGGCCCGGCCGGCAGGCCCAGCGCCACCTGGTCGGGACGGAGCCCGTTCTCGAGCTGGATGCAGGCCAGCGCGGTGATGAAGTCGACCGTGCCCTGCGCGTACGCGAAGGCCTGGTCGCAGCCGAGCATCGAGCCGGAGTTGTAGAACTGCGTGTGGACGACGGTGAGGATGTCCTTGATGGACAGGGCGAGCTTGAAGTACTCCATCCCGGTCGACTGCATGTCGATGGTCTGCGGGGCCATGGTGATGATCAGCTCGGAGCCGGCCTGGGCGCGCAGCGACCTCAGCGCCTGACCCATGTAGGTGGCGTTGAGGCCGTTCTCCAGGTCGATGTCCACGCCGTCGAAGCCGTAGCTCCGCATCAGCGCGTACACCGAGTCGGCGAACCGCGTGGCGGCCGCGGCGCTCGCGACCTGCACGCGCCCGGCCTCGCCGCCGACCGACAGGATGACCTTCTTGCCGCGCTGCTTCAGCGCCTGGACGTCCGCCCTGAACTGGGCGTCGGTGTAGCCGCCCAGCGCCGTGGCCAGTCCGGGGTCGACCCCGAACACGACCTCGCCCGGGGTGGCGGTGGCCTCGCCGAACGCCACCGCGATCAGGTCGTACTCGTCGGGCACGGCCGACAGCTTGAGCTCGACGGCGGGATTGACGAAGTTGTGCCAGTAGCCGGTGAGGAAGTGCCTGGGCAACGTGCCGCTCTGGCAGCCGGCCGTGGTGAAGCCGAAAGGATCACCGGCGGGGCCGTCGCCCGAGGCGTCCGTCGCGGTGATCGTGACCGTGTGCAAGGTGCAGGCGTCCAGGCCGGTCAGGGTGTGCGTGGTGCCGGTGACGGTGACGGCGGCCGCGCCGTCGAGCCGGATCCGGTAACCGGTGGCGCCGGGGACGGCGCTCCAGCTCAGCGCGGCGCTGGTCGCGGTGGCGGAGGCCAGCGTGATGCCGCCGACCTTGCCGAGCCCACCGGGATCCTCTCCGGAGTCGCCGCAGGGAGCGCCGTTCAGCGTGCAGCCGGAGACGCCGGGGAAGTTGCCCGGGCTGCCGTTGAAGCCGAAGCTCACGCTCGCCCCGGCGGCCAGCGCCGGCGCCCAGGACGGGTTGGTGAACATGTAGTGCTGCCCGCTCCTCGACATGACCGCGTCCCACGCGGACGGGATGGAGAAGCCCGCCGGAACGTCGAACTGGACGTTCCAGCCGTTCATGGTGGTGGAGGTGCCGTTGGTGACGGTGACCTTGCCCTCGAAACCCGAGCCCCAGTCGGAGACCTTGGCGAAGGTCGCGGT
>NZ_SMKP01000231.1:0-15366 GCF_004349015.1 Nonomuraea diastatica | reverse complement strand
GGCCGGCGGGGGCCGTTTCGGAGGGGTCGCCGTCGCCGGTCGCTCGTCGTGCCTCCTCCTGCTCTGCAGCAGGGCGACGATCACGGAGGTCACAGGAGCGGCCAGGAACGCGCCGGTGATGCCCGCGATCACGCTGCCCACCGTGATGGCGACCAGGATGACCGCGCTGGGCAGGTCAAGGGCCTTGCCGTAGATTTGCGGCGCCAGGACGTGCCCCTCGACCTGCTGCACGGCCACGGTCACCGCGACCACGATCAGCGCCACCAGCAAGCCCTTGGCCACGAGCGCCACCACCGCGGCCAGCAGCCCCGCCATGAACGCCCCCACCACCGGGAGGAACGCCCCCGCGAACGTCAGCACCGCCAGCGGCAGCGCGCGCGGCACCCCGAGGATCCACAGCGCGAGCCCGATGAAGAACCCGTCGAACGCGCCCACGATCGCCACCCCGCGGATGTAGCGGCCGACGACGGAGAAGATCAGGTCGCCGGTCCTGGTCAGGCGGGTCCTGGCGGAGGCGGGCGCGAGGTCCACGAGCCAGCGGAAGAGCCGGTCGCCGCCGTGCACGAAGTAGACCGACAGGATGACGGCCAGCACGGCTCCGACGACGATCTCGCCGACCGTCCTGACCCCTGCCAGCGCCCCTGCGGTGATCTGCCTGCCCTGCCCCGACAGGTAGTCCCTGGCCTGGGTGAGGAGCTGCTGGTCGTCGAGCCCGACGGCGGCGACCAGGCGGTGCAGGTCGCGGAGCACCTGGTCGACGCTCGTGCGCAGCTCCGACACGCTGGCGACGGTGGGCGGCAGCAGCAGCGCGGTCAGGAACACGCCGATGATGATGGAGATGACCACCGTACGCACGTGGTGCAGGCAGAACGAGGTCACCGCGACGACCGCGAACCACCCGAGCAACCGCCACGGCCCCATGCCCAACCCCCCGATCGCGCTGGTCAGAGGCCTTCCCTCGGAAGATCGGGGGCAACCCAGGTCAGGCCGGCGGGGCGAGGTGCGGGCGCTGGGAGCGCTTGTTGGACTCGTACTCCTCCCGCGCGGCGTAGGTGGCGCTCGTCGTCGCCACCTGCGCCACGGGCACGTCCCACCAGGCCTCCGACGAGGGTGCGTCGTCCGCCAGCCGGTCGGTGCGTACGTGGATCACGGTGGTCTCCGTCGCCGACCGGGCCGCGTCGAGCGCCTTGCGCAGGTCGGCGACCGACTCGGGGCGCAGCACCGCGGCGCCGAGACTGGCCGCGTTGGCGGCCAGGTCGACGGGTAGCGGGTTGCCGTCGCGACGGGCGTAGGAGGTGCCGAGCCGCTCGGCGCCGACGCTCTCCGACAGGCGCCCGATGGAGGCGAAACCGGAGTTGTCGACCAGGACGACGATCAGCTTGATGCCCTCGGAGACGGCCGTGACCAGCTCCTGCGCCATCATGAGGTAGGAGCCGTCGCCCACGAGCACGAACACCTCGCGCTCCGGCGCCGCCATCTTGACGCCCAGGCCGCCCGCGATCTCGTAGCCCATGCAGGAGTAGCCGTACTCGACGTGGTAGCTGCCGGGGCCGCTGGGCCGCCAGAGTTTGTGCAGGTCACCAGGCATCGACCCGGCCGCGCACACCACCACGCCGTCGTCGCCGGCCGCCGCGTTGACCGCGCCGATCACCGCCGACTGCGGCAGTGGCGAGCCCTCCAGCGCGTACGCCGCGTCGACGGCGGCGTCCCAGGCACGGGTGAGCTCGGCGGCCTGGGCGCGGTGGGTGGGTGGCGTGCTCCATCCGGCGCACACCCGGCCCAGGTCGGCCAGCGCCTCGCGGGCGTCGGCGACCAGCTGCAGGCCGGACAGTTTGGCGGCGTCGAAGCCGGTGATGTTGACGTTCGCGAACCGCGCGCCGGGGGCGAAGATCGTCCGGGAGGCGGTGGTGAAGTCGCTGTAGCGGGTGCCCACGCCGATGATCACGTCGGCCTCGCGGGCCAGCGTGTTGGCGGCCGTGGTGCCGGTGGCGCCGATGGCGCCCATCGCGAGGGGATGGCCGTGGGGGAGCGCGCCCTTGCCGGCCTGGGTCTCGGCGACCGGGATGCCGTGCGCCTCGGCGAAGGCGCGCAGCTCGTCCGTGGCCTCGCTGTAAATCGCCCCGCCGCCCGCGACGATCAGCGGGCGCTCGGCCGACGTGATCAGCTCGGCGGCCCTGGCCAGGGCGGCGCGCTCGGGGCGCGGCCTGGGAATGTGCCACACGCGGCGGGCGAACAACTCGTCCGGCCAGTCGAACCCCTCCGCCTGGACGTCCTGCGGCAGCGCCAGCGTCACCGCGCCGGTCTCGGCGGGGTCGGTGAGCACCCGCATGGCGGCCAGCAGCGCCGGCGGGAGCTGCTCGGGGCGGTTGATCCGGTCCCAGAAGCGGGAGACCGGCTTGAAGCAGTCGTTGACCGAGATGTCGTAGGAGCGCGTGTCCTCCAGCTCCTGCAGCACCGGGCTCGCCACGCGGGTGGAGAAGATGTCACCGGGCAGCAGCAGCACGGGCAGGCGGTTGATCGTCGCGCCGGCCGCGCCGGTGACCATGTTGGTCGCGCCGGGGCCGATCGAGGTGGTGCAGGCCAGGGTCGTCAGCCGGTTGCCGGCGCGGGCGTAGGCGGCGGCGGTGTGCACCATCGCCTGCTCGTTGCGGGTCAGGTGGTAGGGCAGGTCGTCGGCGGAGGTGGCCAGCGCCTGGCCGAGACCGGCGACGTTGCCGTGGCCGAAGATGCCGGCGCAGCCGCCGAAGAAGCGCCGCTCCACGCCGTCGCGCTCGCTCCACTGCTGGGCCAGGAACCGCACGACGGCCTGCGCCACGGTCAATCGGGTGGTCATGAGACCTCCTTCCTCCCGAACGGCAGTCTCGGGTCGATGGGCTGGGAGTCCCACGAGGAGCGGATCCAGGCGTGGCCGGGGTCGTCGCAGAACGCCATCGAGCGCTGCTCCGCCGGGCCCGCCAGGACGTTCAGATAGTAGAGGTCGTAGCCGGGCGCGGCCATGGAGGGCCCGTGGTAGCCGTACGGGACCAGCACGACGTCGCCGGACGAGACCTCGGCCAGGGTGTCGATCTGGCCGCGTTCGGAGGAGTAGACGCGCTGGTAGCCGAGGCCCCGGCCGGCGACCTCGAAGTAGTAGATCTCCTCCAGCACGGCCTCGCCCGGGTTGGGGGTGTCGTGCTTGTGCGGCGGGTAGGACGACCAGTTCCCGCCGGGGGTGAGCACTTCGACGGCCATGAGCTTGTCGCACTCGAAGGCGCCGGGGGCGCAGAAGTTGTTCACCTGGCGGCTGGCCTGGCCCGCGCCCCTGATCTCCACGGCGACGTCGGCGGCGGGCACGTGGCGGGGCTCCAGCGCGCGGGTGGCGCGGGCCGAGGGCAGCGCGATGCGCCCGTCGCCCCTGAGCGTCACGTGGGCGCCGATCGGCAGGTAGACGAAGTCGGACGGGCCGTCGAACACCGAGGATCGCCCGGCCAGCTCGAACGTCACCGCGTCAGGCCCGTGCGTGGCGGGCGGCGGGGAGGCGGATGGGGTGATGGCGACCGTGCACGAGCCCGACAGGGGGAGCACGAGCATCTCCTCCTCGCCCGTGTCGAACGAGACCGTGGCGTCGGCCAGGTTCGCGACGCGCAGGCCCGAATAGGTCCATCCGGCCAGGGACGGGGTGATCTCCACCGCCCAGGGGCCGTTGGCGGACTTGCCGTACGGAAGGTATGTCATGCGCGGGCCTCTCGAACCAGGGCGGCGGCGCCGTCCACGGCGGTTGCTACGTCGTCGTCCGGAGGGTAGAGCAGAGCGCGCCCGACGACGAGTCCCCGCACGCCCGGCAGGCCGAGCGCGCGGTCCCAGCCGGCGTAGGCGGCGTCGATGTCCGGTGGGTCGCCGCCGAGCAGCAGGGCGGGCAGCGTGGTGGCCGCCATCACCCGCTCCATCTCCGCCACGGCGGGGATCTTGAGCCAGGTGTAGGCCGAGGTCACGCCGAGCGCCTGGGCGACGCTGATCGCGCGGATCACGGCGTCGGGCGACAGGTCGTTGCGGACGGCGCCCGTCTCCGAGCGCAGCGACCAGAACGGCTCCACCATGGCGACCAGGCGTCTGCGGGCCAGGTCGGTGACCGCGCGGGCGCATGATTCCAGCGTCGTCACGGTCGCGTGGTCGCCGGGGTCGATGCGGCAGAGCATCTTGCCGCCGTCGAGGCGCATCGTGTCGATCGCCGCGGCGTCGAAGCCGGTGAAGCGGTCGTCCAGCTCGAACACCGAGCCCTGCAGACCGCCCCTGTTCATGGAGCCGAAGGCCAGCTTGCCCTCCAGCGCCCCCAGCAGGAGCAGGTCCTCCAGCACGTCGGGGGCGGCCAGGATGCCGTCGACGCCCGGCCTGGCCAGCGCGGTCTGGAGGCGGCCGAGCAGGTCGGCGCGGCTGGCCATGGCCAGCGGGCGGTCGCGTACGGCCAGCGCCCCTCTGGCGGGGTGGTCGGCGGCGATGATGAGCAGCCGCTCGCCCTCGCCGGGCAGGCCGCGTCGCTGCCGCCGGGCCGCCGCCTCGGCGATCTCCTCCGGCTTGGTGGCGCGGATGTGGGTGAGCCGCGCGTAACCGGCGGCCCTGGGCAGCGTGATGTCGCTCAAGAGCGACCCCCGTTCTCGGTGCCGTTCAGCAGGTCCTCGACGTCCGCCGTCGCCGGCATGGCGTCGGCGCAGGCCAGGCGGGCGGCCACGAAGGCGCCCGCGGCGTTGGCGAAGCGGATCGTGCGCTCCAGCGGCCAGCCGCGCAGCAGGCCGAGGCAGACGGCGCCGCCGAACGCGTCGCCCGCTCCGATGCCGTTGACCACCTTCACCTCCACGGGCTCCACCAAGGCGCTCTCCTCGGCGGTGCGGGCGAAAACCCCTTCTGGGCCCATCTTCACGATGGCGACCTTCACCCCGGCGTCCAGCAGCGCCTGCGCGGCGGCCTCCGGATCGCGTACGCCGACCGCGGTCTCCACCTCGTCGAGGTTGCCGACCGCGACGTTCGCGTGCGGCAGCGCCCGGCTCGCCGCCTCGTACGCCGCCTCCCGCGACTCCCACAGGCTGGGCCGGTAGTCCAGGTCGAACACCGTCCAGCCCGTGGTGCGCGCCGACAGGGCGGCGGCGTGGGCCGCGGCGCTGGGCTCCTTGCTCAGGCCGGTCAGCGAGAACCAGAACAGGCTCGTGGCCGCGATGGCGTCGAGGTCGAGGATGTCGGGGGAGATGCGCAGGTCGGGTGGATGCTCGCCGCGGTAGAAGTAGATCGGGAAGTGGTCGGGAGGGAAGATCTCGCAGAACGTGACGGGCGTGGGCGGGCCCTCGATGGTGCTCACGTAGGCGTCGTCGACGCCGAAGCCGCGGATCGCCCGCCGGACGAAGTCCCCGAAGGGATCGGCTCCCACGGCGGTGATCACGGCCGGGCGCAGCCCGTGGCGCGCCGCGGCCACGGCGACGTTCGTCGGGCTGCCGCCGAGGAACTTGCCGAAGGTCTCGACGTCGGCCAGCCCGACGCCGGTCTGCAACGGGTAGACGTCGACGCCGCAGCGGCCGATCGTGATCAGGTCGTGCACGGCGGGCCCGGGCGTGCGGCCTGTCGCGGGGAGCGGGGTCTGCACCTGACGCACCTCCAGGGTGAGGCTTCTCTCGACACTATGGCATATTGTCATGACATTCGGATGTCCGCTATGTTGCCTTACGTGCCCACCTTGAGACGAGCGCGACGCACCTGCGGCTGACCCCTCTCCTTCAGGCAAACACACAGCGTACGGGCACAGTCCGGAAGCATGACCCGGTCATTTGGGCGGGCTTTACGTCATATGCATGTCATGACATATTGGCCCATGGCTTCCTCCCCCAAGGACATGTCGGAGGGTTTGCATGGCAGTGCGGAAACGGTCGCTGGGAGTGGTCGCGGTCCTCGCCGCGGCCGGGCTGGGGCTCGCCGCGTGCGGCCAGTCGTCCGGCGGAGGCGAGGGTGAGGCCATCGAGCTGACGATCACCCAGAACGCCATCAAGGGCGGTAAGAACGCCGCCGGAGCGACCTTCATCGAGGACTGGGTGATCCCCAAGTTCGAGGCCGCCCAGAAGGCGAAGGGAAAGGACGTCACGGTCAAGTTCGTCCCCAGCGGAGTCGACGACGAACAGTACAAGACCAAGCTCTCCCTCGACCTCAAGTCAGGCAAGGGCGCGGACGTCATGGACATCGACGGGATCTGGGCCGGTGAGTTCGCCGAGGCGGGCTACATCAAGCCGCTGCCCGAGCTGGTCGGGCCGGAGGCCGACAGCTGGGACGGCTGGTCGCAGATCCCCGAGGCCGTCCAGGGCATGGCCGAGTTCAACGGCAAGAAGTACGCCCTGCCGGTCGGCACCGACGGCCGGGTGCTCTACTTCAACAAGACGCTCTTCCAGAAGGCCGGGCTCCCCGCCGACTGGCAGCCGAAGAGCTGGCAGGAGATCCTCGACGCGGGCACGAAGCTGAAGTCCGCGGGCGTGCCCGTGCCGATCCAGATCAACGCCGGCACCGCCATGGGCGAGGCCACCTCGATGCAGGGCGTGTTGCCGCTGCTCGCCGGCGCGGGCGGCGAGGTGCAGCAGGACGGCAAGTGGACCGGCGCCTCCCAGGCGTTGAAGGACGCGCTCGGCCTCTACCAGAAGATCTACGGCGGCGGCCTCGGCGACCCCAAGCTCCAGCAGGAGGCCAAGGGCCGCGACAAGTCGTTCCAGCAGTTCGCCGAGGGCAAGGTCGGCATCCTGATGGAGGGCGACTATTTCTGGCGCGGCGTCGTCAACCCCAAGGACGGGGTGGCGAAGATGGCCGAGCGCGACCAGGTCGTCGGCTACGCCATGATCCCCGCGATCGAGCCCGGCAAGGGTGTGCGCGGCCAGGACTTCGTCAGCATGTCAGGCGGCGCCCTGCGCACGGTCAACCCCAACAGTGAGCACCCGAAGGAGGCCTTCGAGTTGCTGACCTTCACGCTCTCGCCCGAGGCGCTGAAGGAGGAGACAAAGGACGGCAACGTACGCGTCACCCCGCGCACCGACGTCAACAAGGAGATCCTCGCCGGCGAGCCGCTGCTGACCTTCATCTCGGAGAAGGTGCTGCCGGTGACCGCCTACCGGCCGCCCGTCGCCGTCTATCCGCAGGTGTCGGTGGCGCTGCAGGAGGCCACCGCAGAGGTGGTCGGCGGCACCGCGCCCGACCAGGCGGCGGCCGACTACCAGAAGAAACTTGAGGGAATCGTCGGTGGCGCAGGCAACATCGCCTCCTGAGGTCGTCAAGGAAGACGAGCGGACCCGCCGCGGCTACAGTTCTGACGCGGCGGGCCTGGGCAGCCTGCGGGCCGGGGCGTTCGTCGCCCCCGCCCTGCTGCTCATCGCCGCCTTCCTCGTGTTCCCCGCGCTCTGGGTGCTCTACCTGGGGCTCACCAACTACCGCCTGACCGGCGCCGCCGCGGCCGAACCGGAGTTCGTCGGGCTCGGCAACCTGCTCGACGCGGTCTCCAACCCCACGTTCTGGAACTCGACCTGGCTGACCGTGCAGTTCGTGCTCGGCTCGGCCGTCATCGGCCAGGTCGTGCTCGGCTTCACGATCGCCTGGATGCTGCGCGACCGCGCAGGACCGCTCAAGCGGCTGGTCGAGGGCCTGGTCATCCTGGCCTGGATCCTGCCGAGCGCCGTCGTGTCGTTCCTGTGGGTGGCGCTGCTCGACCGCGACGGCGGCACGCTCAACGCGCTGCTCGGCATCCCCGGCTTCCCGTGGCTGCTCGATCACCCGATGTTGTCGATCATCATCTTCAACACCTGGCGCGGCACCGCGTTCTCGATGATGTTGTACGGCGCCGCGCTCGGCAACGTGCCGCCCTCCCACCTGGAGAGCGCCCGCCTGGCCGGAGCCACCGGCTGGCAGCAGCTCAGGGACGTGGTCTTCCCGCACATCCGGGGGCACATCCTCACCAACCTGCTGCTCATCAGCCTGTGGACGTTCAACGACTTCTCCCCGTTCCTGCTCACCGCGGGCGGCCCCGACGGCAGGTCCGAGGTGCTGGCCGTGCACGTGTACAAGGTCGCGTTGCAGAGCGGCGAGCTGGGTTACGGCGCCGCCGTGTCCACGATCATCCTGCTGATCAACCTGGTCGTCGCGGTCTTCTACCTGCGGCTGCTCCGGAGCAAGAAATGACGCGCTTCGTCCTGGGCCGGATCGGCTTCTCCACGCTCATCGCGGTGCTGCTGGCCTTCTTCACCATCCCGCTGCTCTGGCTGGTGACGGCCCCGTTCACCTCCGACCCCTCGTACGAGGTCAAGGTGCCCGACTTCACCTGGGACAACTTCCAGGCGGTCGTCGAGCACCCGTACGCGCTGCCGTCGCTCTACAACTCGCTGGTGTTGTCGGTCGGCACCGCCGTGCTGGTCGTGCTGCTCGCGGCGCTGGCCGCGTACGCGCTGAGCCGGGTGCGCCTGCCCGGCCGGGACGCCCTGCTCTACGCGCTGCTGCTGCTGTCGTCGATCATCACGGGTACGGCGGCCATGGTGCCGCTGTTCCAGCTCGCGGTCGAGCTGAACCTGATCGACTCGCATCTCGGGCTGATCCTCATCCTGACCGGCGGGCTGCTGCCCGCGGCGATCTTCATGCTGAAGGACTTCATGGACTCCACGCCGAAGTCCTACGAGGAGTCGGCGCGGGTCTTCGGGGCCTCGCCGCTGCAGATCGTCCGGCACGTGGTGGTCCCGCTGGTACGGCCGGGACTGGCCACGATCGGGGTGTGGGCCCTGGCCAATGTGTGGGGGAACTTCCTGATGCCGTACCTGCTGCTGAGCGACGTCGAGAAGCAGCCGGCCGCGGTGATCACGTACACGCTCTACACCGAGGGCGGCCAGGCCAACCTCAGCATGTTGTCCACGTTCGGCCTGCTCTACTCGATTCCCGTGGTGCTCATGTACCTGTTCGTCAGCAAAAAGTACGGCTTCCGCTTCCACGGAGGGATCAAGCGTTAATGGCCGCCATCGAACTACGCGGGCTGACCAAGGTCTATCCCGGCGGGGTGAAAGCGCTCGACTCGCTCGACCTCGACATCCCCGACGGCGAGTTCTTCGCCCTGCTCGGACCCTCCGGCTGCGGCAAGACGACCCTGCTGCGCACGATCGCCGGCCTGGAGACCGCCACCGGCGGCGCCGTGGTCATCGGCGAGCGCGACGTGACCGGGGTGCAGCCGGGCGGCCGCGACGTCGCGATGGTCTTCCAGGACTACGCGCTGTTCCCGCACATGGACGTCACGGACAACATCGCCTACCCGCTGCGGATCAAGAAGGTCGCCAAGGGCGCGCGCCGCGAGAAGGCGGAGGAGGTCGGCGCGCGGCTCGGCCTCGACCACCTCATGGACCGCCGGCCCGGGCAGTTGTCGGGCGGCCAGCAGCAGAGGGTCGCGCTGGCCAGGGTGATGGCCACGCAGGCGCAGGCGTTCCTGTTCGACGAGCCGCTGTCCAACCTCGACGCCCGCCTCCGGCTCGAAGCCCGTACGTTCCTCAAGAAGCTCCAGCGTGAGCTGGGCGTCACCACCGTCTTCGTCACCCACGACCAGGCCGAGGCGCTGGCCATGGCCGACCGGATGGCCGTCATGGAGGCCGGGCACATCCGGCAGATCGGCACTCCGGCCGAGGTGTTCCAGCGGCCCGCCAACACGTTCGTGGCCGGATTCATCGGGTCGACGCCCATGAACCTGCTGGATGGCGCCGTACGAGGTGACACGCTGGAGGTCGCGGACTGCAAGGTGGCGGTCCCGGCCGCCGCCGAGGGGCGGCTGACCGACGGGGAGAAGATCGTCTACGGCGTGCGGCCGGAGTACATGGCCTACTCGGCCGGACCGGCGGAGGGCGCGCTGAGCGGGAAGGTGGCCATCGTGGAGAACCTGGGTGCGTCCCACCTGGTGACCCTCGACGTCAACGACGTGCTGGTGCAGGCCGTCGTGCCCGAGGGCAGCGAGCCCGCCGTCGGCGACGACGGCCACGCGCTGCCCCGCCGCGACCGGGCCCTCGTCTACCGTGACGGGGAGCTGGTGTGATCATCACAGGCCGCTGGAGCCTGGACGACAGGCTGGAACAGATCCTGCGGGAGGTGCCCTTCGAGGTGGGCGCGGGCACGGCCGCCGTGACGGTGCGGCTGGCGTACGACAGGTCGCAGGGCGTCATCGACCTCGGGTGCGGCTCGCCCGCCGGGTTCCGCGGCTGGTCGGGCGGCGCGCGTGACACGTACACGATCAGCGAGGACTGGGCGACCCCCGGCTACCTGCCGGGCGAGCCGGAAGCGGGCACGTGGCACGTGTGGCTGCGGCTGCACCGGATCCCGCCGCAGGGCCTCGACTACACGCTGGAGATCACCACCGCGACCGTCGTGCCACCGGAGCCGGTCGTGGCGGAGCCGCCGCACGGCGAGCGCCCGGCGCGGCGCGACATCCCCGACGCCGGCGGGCTGCGGTGGTTCGCGGGCGACTTCCACGCCCACACCCTGCACAGCGACGGCGGGCTCAGCATTCCCGAGCTGGCCGAGCTCGCCCACGGCAGAGGGCTCGACTTCCTGGCCGTCACCGACCACAACACCGTCAGCCACCACCCCTGGCTGGACAAGATCGACCGGGAGATCACGCTCATCCCCGGCCAGGAGGTCACCACCGACCGGGGCCACGCGAACGTGTTCGGCGACGTCGGCTGGGTGGACTTCCGGCGGCCCGCGGACTCCTGGGCTGAGCACGCCGAGCGCGCGGGCGGGCTGATGTCCGTCAACCACCCGCTCGGCGGCGACTGCGCCTGGCTGCTGCCGATCGAGCGCCGGCCCGCGATCGCCGAAGTGTGGCACTCCGGCTGGTGGGACCGCCGCTGGGGCGCGCCGCTGGCCTGGGCCGACGCCTGGCGCCACGACCTCACCGTGATCGGCGGCAGCGACTTCCACCGCCACGGCTCCGACGGCCTGCCCGGAGCGCCGACGACGTGGGTGCTGGCCGAGGACACGGCCACGGTGCTCGACGGCGTGCGTGCCGGGCGCACCGCCGTCTCCGCGGGTCCCGACGGGCCGCTGCTGCTCAGGCTGGGCGACGAGCTGCTCGCGCTGGACGCCGACGGCCTGGTGCTGGTGGCCCCAGACGGACGGCGGCGGGTCGTCCGCGGCGACCGTACGCTCCTGCCCGCGTCTTGCGGCCGCCACCGGCTGGAAACGTACGAGAACGAGGTGATCGCGCTATGCGAGTGAACGTGCCGACGAACGGAGTGAGGTCATGAGCACGCGAGTGCGGAAGGTCGCCAACGCGCCGGTGAGCTTCGGGGTGTTCGAGCTGAGCGACGCGCCGCCGCCGCTGGGCGCCGACGAGATGGTCGGCGCGCTGTCCGCGGCCGGTTACGAGGGCATCGATCTGGGCCCGGCCGGTTACCTGGGGACCAGCGCCGACCTGGTGGAACGGCTCGACGGCCTGCTGCTCGCCGGCGGCTGGGCCGATCTGCGCTACAACGACGCCGAGGCGTTCCGCGAGGGGCTGACCACGCTGGAGGCGACGCTCGACGTGTTCGCCGCCGCGCCGCCCGCGCCCGAGCATCTGGCGCCGCGGCCCACGCTGGGCTGCTCCGGCTCGCCGGACAGGTTCGCCCGCCCGGGTGGGAGCGTTCCAGGGCTGCCGTCCTCCGAATGGCCCGGGTACGCCGCCCGCGTGCAGGAGGCGGTCGGCCGGTGCCGCGAGCGCGGGTTCGAGCCCGCCTTCCACCCTCACCTCGGCACCTACGTCGAGACCCCCGACGACGTGGAGCGGCTGCTGGAGCTGACCGACGTCGAGCTCTGCCTCGACACGGGCCACCTGCTGCTGGGCGGGGGAGACCCGGTGACCAAGCTGCGCGAGTGGGCCGGCCGGGTCGGCCACGTGCACATCAAGGACGGCGACACCAAGATCCTCGCCGAGGCCCTGGACGACGGCGTCGACCTGCGCGAGCTCATGGGCCGCGGCGGGTTCGCCTCCCTCGGCGAGGGCGAGCTGGACCTGCCCGGCGTGGTCGCGGCGCTCGACGAGATCGGCTACGAGGGCTGGGTCATCGTCGAGCAGGACACGCTGCCGGGCCGCCGCTCGGTCGCCCAGAACATCGCCGATCAGGCCGCCAACCGCCAGAGACTGAGGGAACTGGGACTTTGACACAGGTGAGAATCGCTCTGGTGGGGTGCGGGGCCGTCACCCAGGCGGTCTACGTGCCGTTGTTGTCGAGGCGGCGTGACCTGTTTGAGGTGAGCGCCGTCTGCGACCTGTCACGGACGCTGGCCGACGCGGTCGGCGACCGGCTGGGTGCCGCCAGGCGCTACACCGCGCTGGAGGAGATGCTGGCCGACGGCGGATTCGACGCCGTCGTCATGCTGGCGTCCGGCTCGCACGGCGAGGCCGTGCGGCAGGCGCTGAGCGCCGGTCACGCCGTGCTGTGCGAGAAACCGCTCGCCCTGACCAGGGCCGAGGTGGCGGCGCTGCCCGAGGGGCGGCTGATGGTCGGCTACATGAAGCAGTACGACCCGGCGGTGCGCAGGGCCGAGAAGCTGCTGGCGGAGCTGGGCGGGGCGGAGGCGATCAGGTCGGTCGAGGTGGTCGTGCTGCATCCGAGCGGGGAGTCGCAGCTCGCGTTCGCCAACCTGACGCAGGCCCGTGACGTGGATCCCGGGCTGCTCGCCTCGCTGCGGGCCGCCGAGAGCGAGCTTGTCGCGCGGGCGCTGGGGGAGCCGGCGCCGGAGCCGGTGCGGAATCTGTACGGAGTGGCGCTCGGCTCCATATGCCACGACTTGTCGCTTTTGAGGCGCTTCACTGGATCGCCAGCCGAAATTTCGTACGTTGAGACGTGGGGCCCCGCGCCCGGGTCCATCGAGATCTCCGGGCCGCTGCCCGTCCGCGGCCGGTTCGGGATCCGCTGGCACTACCTGGAGGACTATCCCGCCTACCGCGAGACCGTGGCCATCCACCACGACAAGGGCTCGCTGGAACTGGTCTTCCCCGCGCCCTACCTGATGAACGCCCCCACCACGCTCACCGTCGTCTCCGGCGGCGAGCACGGCGCGAGCGGGGAGAGCCGCGCCCACTGGCGCGATGTGACCGAGGCGTTCGAGGTACAACTGGCCGCCTTCCATGCTTTCGTGAACGATGGCGAGCCGCCGCTCACCGGCGCGGGCGGCGGGCTTGAGGACATCGTGACGGCCCAGCGGATCGCCGCCCGCTACGCCGTACAACATGGACTGCCCATAGGAGGGGAGGCAGCGTGAGCACGGAGATCGTCGTCGTACCGCACACGCACTGGGACCGGGAGTGGTACGAACCGTTCCAGCGCTTCAGGCTGCGCCTCGTGGCGCTGCTCGACGAGGTGCTCGACACGATGGAGCGCGAGCCCGCCTACCACTTCACCCTCGACGGGCAACTCGCCTGCGTGGACGACTACCTGGAGGTGCGCCCGGAGAACCGCGACCGGGTGGCAGCGCTGGTCGAGTCGGGGCGCCTGGCGGTGGGCCCGTGGCAGATCCTGCTCGACGAGTTCCTGTGCTCGGGCGAGAACATCGTCCGCAACCTCGAACTCGGCATGGCCAGGGCCGACAAGCTCGGCGGGGCCATGCCGGTCGGCTACCTGCCCGACATGTTCGGGCACGCGGCGCAGATGCCGCAGATCCTGCGCCGGGCGGGGCTGCTGCACGCCTGCGTCTACCGAGGGGTGCCGTCCTCGGTGACCACCGACGCCTTCGCCTGGGTCGCGCCCGACGGCACGGCGCTGCGCACGCAGTACCTGCCCGCCGGCGGCTACGGCAACGGGGCCCATCTGTTCCACGACTCGGCGGGACTGAAGGAACGGGCGGCCGCGTTCACCAGGACGATGCGCGAGTGGCACGGGCCCGAGGGCTCGCTGCTGGCGATGTACGGCACCGACCACTCCGCGCCCGTGCGAGGGCTGCCGGAGATGGTGGCGGAGATCGGCGCCCGCATGGACACCTTGTCCGGATATATCGGGGCCTATTCGGGTGAGGTGGACGGCCTGCCCGAAGTCCGCGGCGAGCTTCGCTCGCACGCGCGCGCCAACATCCTCCCCGGCGTCATCTCCGTCCGCGCCCACGTCAAGCAGGCCATGGGCCGCGCCGAGCGGATGGTCGAGCGCTACGCCGAGCCGCTGGCCACGCTCTGGGGCGACGAGTGGCCCGGACGTTTCCTCGACATGGCCTGGTGGCGGCTGGTGGACGCCAGCGGCCACGACTCGGTGACCGGGTGCGGCGTCGACGAGACCGCCCAGCAGGTCGCCGCGCGCATCGCCGAGGCCGAGCACCTCGGGCAGGCCGTACGCGACATGGTGACCGCCCGGCTGGCCGGCGCGGTGCCGTCCGACGGCGTGCTCGTCGTCAACCCGACGCCCGCCCCCAGGCGCGGCGTGGTCGTCGTCGACGTGGCCGGCCACCACCCGCTGGTGGACGCCTCGGGCGCGCCCGTGCCCATCCAGCCGCTGGAATACGCGGCCACGCTCCTGCTGGACGACGAGATGGACCCGGCCACCGCGCTGAGCTTCGTCCACGGCACCGAGCTGTACGGCCAGCACATCACGTCCTGGTCGGTCGAGGACGGCACACTGACGTTCACGGTGGCCCACGAGACGCAGATGGTCTTCGACGTCGACGACCTGCGCGGCGAGCTGGACGGCGTGACGCGGGTCCGCATCGTCGCCGAGCCCCGGCGCACGGTCGCGGCCCTGGTCGAGGTCCCGCCGCTGGGCCACACGAGCATCCGGCCCGCGCCGCACGAGCAGGTGTTCGGCCCGCCCGCGCGGGAGACCGGCCCGCCCTCCGAGCACGCCCCGTCCTGCTGGCTCAGCTCCGACTCGGCCACCCTGCCGGTGCGCGGCGACGAGGAGGTGCTGGACAACGGCCTGCTGCGCGTCGCGATCGCCGGCGACGGCACGCTCACGCTGGTCGGTCAGGACGGCACGACGGTCACGGGCGCCGGCCGCATCGTGGACGGCGGGGACGTCGGCGACACCTACAACCACGCGCCCCCGCCGGCCGACCTGATCGTGGACGAGCCGGTGTCGGTCGAGACCGAGCTGATCGCCTCAGGCCCGCTGGTGGCCATGGTGGACGTGCGCCGCACGTACCGGTGGCCGGCCGCCGGCGGCGGCATCGACGGCGCCCCGGAACTCCCCGCCATCGCGCGGACGCCCACGACCGAGAACGTCGTCGTCACCACCCGCGTCGAGCTGCGCGCGGGCGAGCCCTTCGTCCGGCTCGACGTCGAGTTCGACAACCGCTGCGACGACCACCGGGTGCGCCTGCACGTGCCGCTGCCCGACCGGGCCACGCAGTCGTACGGCGAGGGGCAGTTCGCGGTGACCACCCGCGGGC
>NZ_SMKP01000230.1:0-15370 GCF_004349015.1 Nonomuraea diastatica | reverse complement strand
CCGACGGGGGCGGTGGCGGGGGGCCGTACGGGAGGTGCTGGTAGGGCGGTTGCCCTTGGTGCGGGCCTTGGGGCTGGTCTTGGGGCGGGCCTTCAGGCGGGGGTCCGTACGGCGACGGGCCGTACGACGGCGGCCCTTGAGAGGGAGGTCCCTGAGATGGAGATCTTTGAGACGGAGGCCCCTGAGAGGGAGGTCCTTGGGGCGGAGACCCCTGCGGTGGCACCCACCCCTGCTCCGGCCCCTCATCACCCGGCGTGCCCACTGACACTCACCCCCTAGTCGGGATCAGACTAGGAGGAACCGGTTGACATTGGCCAACAAGCCCCGCCTACGCGTACAGCTCCGGGTTGAGCCCCGTACAGTATCCGGCCGAGACGATCGACGCCAGCGCCCACCCGATCATCAACCCCAGCCCCAGCCCTCGCGACCACGGCTTGCGCAGCAACACGAATGCGGCCCCCAGCCCGAGACCCGCCACCGCGAGGACTCCCGCCGCGACCCCGAAGGCCGCCGTCGACCCCACGGACACGGCGACCAACCCCACGGCCACGTTGACCACCAGATAGCCGAACACCCCGGCGAACGCCAGCCCCACAACCAGCCCCGTCCGGCGAGGAGGCGGCGGCCCAGACGGCGGCCCGGTCGGCGGCCCGGTCGGCGGAGGCGTGGTCATCCAGGATTCATGCCCCCTCTGAGAAGTAAATCGCCGCTTGCACGCGACTCTTCAGGCCGAGTTTGTTCAGCACCCGGCTGACGTGCGTCTTCGTCGTGGCCTCCGCCATGTCGAGCTCTCTGGCGATCTCGGCGTTGGACAGGCCCCGCCCGATGCAGGCCAGCACCTCCCGCTCCCGCGGCGTCAAACCCTCCGGGCCGGGACGCGACTCCCTGCGCGGCGCTTGCTCCGCGAAAGCGGCGATCAATCTCCGCGTGACACCGGGCGAGATGAGCCCGTCGCCCCCGCGCCACCAACCGGACGGCCTCGACCAGCGCATCGGCGTCGGTGTTCTTCAGCAGGAAGCCGGCGGCCCCGGCCCGCAGCGCCCCGAACACGTACTCGTCCACATCGAACGTCGTCAGGATCAGCACATCACACACCCCCGACAGTTCCCTGGCGGCGGAGATGCCGTCGAGCCGGGGCATGCGTACGTCCATCAACACCACATGCGGCCGCAACTCCCGGGCCATCGCCACGGCCTGCTCCCCGTCGGCCGCCTCACCGACCACCTCGATGTCGTCCACACCGTCGAGGATCAGCACGATCCCGGCCCTCACCGCCGCGTGATCGTCGGCCACCAGCACCCTGATGCTCACCCATGCACCTCCACCACGTCACCTGCATTCACGACTTCTCACCGAGGGCCGCGGGAAGAACCGCGGCCACCCGCCATCCGTCCTCCTGAGGACCCGCCTCGAAGGAGCCCTCGACCAGGGACGCCCGCTCCCGCATCCCGATCAGCCCCGCCCCGGCCCCCGGCAGCCGGGCGTCGCTCCCCTGGACCGGGTTGTCGACCGTCAACGTCACCTGCTCGGGTCCGTAGGACACGACGACCTCCACCAGCGAGTCGCCGTGCTTGAGCGCGTTGGTCAGCGCCTCCTGCAGGATGCGGTAGCCAGCCAGATCGACGGACGCCGGCACCTCGCGCGGCTCGCCCTCGACCCGGAACCCCGCCTCCATGCCCGCCCGCCTGGCCCTGTCGACCAGGCTCTCCGCATCGGCCAGCCGCGGGCGGGTCACCTCTTCCGCCTCATCACCCTCCTGCCGCAGCAGCCCGACCATCGCCCGCATCTCGGCCATGCCCTTCAAGCTGTTCTCCCGTACGGACTCCATGACCTTCCGCACCGTCGCCCGATCGAGGTCCTTGCGTGAGAGCGCGGCCGTGGACTGGATGGCGATGGCGCTGAAATGGTTGGCGATCAGGTCGTGCAGCTCGCGAGCCATCCGGGTGCGCTCGGCCGCCACCGCCGCCTGCCGATCGAGCTCGGCGAGATGCGCCACCCGCTCGGCTCGCTCCCGCTCGGCCGCCGCCCGATCCCGCTGCTCCCGCAGCACCATTGCCGTGAGGACCGGAGTGACCAGCACGAGCCCGGCCTGAATGCCCATGACGGCCGGCACCAGCCAGTCACCTTCGACGAACCCCGTCACCGCCCCCACGACGACCGCCAGCACCGTGCTGATGCCCAGCAGCCACCGGGCCAGCCTGGCCGGCCCGTAGAGCGCCGCGGCGTACAGGTTGTCGGTGAAGACGAGAATCGTGCCCAGAGACGGCCCCACCGCCACGTCGGCCGCGATGCCCGCCACCCCCAGCCCCAGGCACAGCAGCGGCGCCCGCCGCCGCACCAGCACTGCCGCGCAGGTCAACGCGAGCGGCCCGGCGAGCCACCATCCGGGCAGGCCACGCTGGAAGTGCGCGCCACCCGCGATCAGCACCAGCCCTGTCGCGAACGCGAGCCCGGCACCCAACGCCACCCGTTTCATATCCTCATCCCACCACCCTCCTGACTTGGTTCCCTCCTGCTACGCGACCGCCTGTGGATACACCCTTCGATGTATCCACAAGCTCGTTTCCGCTGACGATGTGCCGCCCCGCCCCCTGCCGGACACTGGAACACGTGATTGTCGCCATCCTCATCGGCTGCGAAATCGGCTTCTGGATCCTGCTGGCCCTCGGACTGGCCTCCCGCTACCTCTGGCACCGCCGTACGCTGAGCACCGCCCTCCTGCTCGCCGTCCCCCTCCTGGACGTGATCCTCCTGGCGGCGGCCGTCATCGACATGCGCGGCGGCGCCACGGGCGACTTCCGGCACGGGCTGGCGGCGGCGTACCTGGCCTACTCGATCGTCTTCGGCCACCGCACCATCCGCTGGGCGGACGCCCACTTCCACCACCGCTTCGCCGGCGGCCCACCACCCTGGAAACCGCCGGCAGGAGGCATGGCGAGAGCCCGTCACGAATGGGC
The DNA here is from genome assembly GCF_004349015.1 of Nonomuraea diastatica. Classification (NCBI taxonomy): domain Bacteria; kingdom Bacillati; phylum Actinomycetota; class Actinomycetes; order Streptosporangiales; family Streptosporangiaceae; genus Nonomuraea; species Nonomuraea diastatica. The sequence continues at coordinate 12,413 of NZ_SMKP01000230.1, read as the reverse complement.
TCTATGGCTGTGCATCGTCCTGGCGTACGGGATCGCCTGCGTCGTGCTGCTCGGTCTGGTGTGGCTCGTCGACGACCCGGCGCGTACGGAGGCACTGGTCGCTTTCATGGGGGGTTTGCTCAAAATACCGCTGATCGCTGTGCTCTGGCCGCTCAGCTACACACTGTGGCCCCGTAAGGTGGAGTCGGTGCGCTCATGATTGCGCATGTGGTTCGAGGCACTCCCAAGAACCCGCTATGCTGGTCTAGCAACGAGCGGCCGTAGCTCAATGGATAGAGCATCTGACTACGGATCAGAAGGTTACGGGTTCGACTCCTGTCGGCCGCGCACCATCACCCCCGCCAGCGGAAACGCTGGCGGGGGTTCTTATTTTCCGCCCACCATGGCGCTCCCTAACCTTTTGATTTCCGGATTCGCTCTGCGCCCTCTCAAACGCCTGGGAGTCATCTATGTCGAGCTCGCCCATCCGCTTAGAGCCCCGCCTGGGCAACCAGAACAACCTCCTCCTCTGGCGCGACTTCCACCGCGAACTCCGCCTGCTCGACCGCAGCCCCCGCACTATCCAGGGCTACCTGGAGGCCGTCGAGCAGCTCGAGGCGTTCTGCGACGGCGCCGATCTGGAGGAGCTGACCAAGATCGAGATTGGCGACTACCTGCTCCACGTTCAGGACACGCACTCGCTCACGACCGCGGGCAACCGTTTCCGGAGCCTGCGCCGCTTCTACAACTGGATGGCCGAAGAAGAGGGCATCGACCTCGAGGTGTCTCCGATGCAGACGCTCAAGGAGCCGAAGCCGAAGAGCCAGCCCATCCCAATCCCGAGCATCGAGGACGTGCGCAAGCTGCTGGCCACCTGCAACACCAAGGACCACGACGGCTACCGCGACGAAGCGATCATCAGGCTGTTCTGCGAACCCGGCGCGCCACGCGTGGCCGAGATGGCCGGCATCGAGCCCGACCGCATCGACTTCACCCAGGACGTCGTCGCCATCCTCGGCAAGGGCCGCAAGTGGCGGGCCGTGCCCTTCGGTGCGCGGACCGGCAAGGCCCTGACTCGGTACATGCGGGCCCGCGATAAGCACCCCCTCGCCAAGCAGAAGAACGCTCCCAAGGAGATGTGGCTCGGCGCGCGTGGCAAGGCGCTCACTCCGTCCGGGATCTACCAGATGATCGAGCGGCGCTGCGACTTCGCCGGCATCGACCGGATCCACCCGCACCAGCTGCGGCACTTCGCTGCCGACGCGTGGTTCGCGGCCGGCGGCTCCGACCAGGACGGCATGCGCCTGTTCGGCTGGTCGAGCCTGGAAATGCCGCGCCGCTACGGCGCCGCGAACGCCGAGCAGCGGGCAATCCAGACCCACCAACGGATGGCCATCGGCGACCAGCTCTAGCCAAGCAGACACACTTCAGCGATCGGATCGAGATCCACGTGCACGATGCCGCCGCAGCCGGCGGCGCCCATCGTGGGCTCGCCGACATCACCGCCGCCCAGCGGCGGTCTTGCCTCCACCTCGGGGCATGTCGATGGTGCAGGCCCAACCGTCGCCGTCACGTCGGATGCCCTCGAACCCGAGGGCTAGGGCAGCGCTGTCCTGAGAAGGCCTGCGGCGCGGAACGCAGCGTTGAGATGCTCCGGGGCTAGATCTTCCTGAGCTGGGGCCTGCAACTGGTCCACGATGGGCGGGACGTCCGTGTCCTTGACGCTCTGCCGCCCGGTTGCCGCGGGCGACGAACAATGCGCTCGCGGTCACGTATAGAGCGATGACGCCCCATGCCGCGGTGGCGAGCCGCAGCATGAACGCGACGACGAGAAGGGCAATGCCGACCAGGCGCAGTCTGACCTTCCGCTGCGTGCGGCGCTCCTTGCGTTCGGCCTTGACCTTGTCGGAGTCGCCAGCGGCTTTGGCGTCCTTGACGACGTCGCGATACTCCTCGGCGTTGATGTACTCGAGCAAGATGCCGAGCCAGAGCCAGGTGCCGTGCAGTGCCCAGGGGACGAGTCGCCATAGGTAGAGCGGGGACCGCACAAGGTGTGCGGCCAGGATGTGACTGCGGCGGCGGGTGGCATGCTTGACCTTCGCTGCGGCGGTGCGTCGGTCAGCGAGCCAGGCTGGGAAGACTGGCCGTAGTTCGGTGGTGTCGGCAGGTTCGAGTTCGGCCGGGGCGGGCACGGCGAGCTCATGATGCTCGCCGTGGGCTTGGCCGTGTTCGGGCGCCGGGGCGGAGTTCAGCTCCATTTGCGCTTGGCCGCCTGCTGCTGTGACTGCTTGCGCTGCTTGACCTCGGCGGGGTCGAACAGGCTGCGTGTCTTGCCCTTCTCGCGGCGGCGCATGAGGTTGGCCCACTACTTGTCGCTGATGGTGTTCGGCAGCTTCGGCTTGTCGCTGGGCATCAGGCCGCCACCTCCGTACGGACACCCGTACCGAAGACCGCCTTGCGGGCGTCCCGTACGGCCTTCTCGCACCACGACCGCGAGCGCTGGGACCGCTCCATGAGGCGGTCATAAATTGGGCGTCCACTTCTCGTTCCGATCAGCTGCGGCGAGGATCTCAGCCGTCACCTCCCGTACGAATACGTCGCGGTCTACGGGCTCCCGAACTGCGGATACGGGGCGCCTACGGACGACGATCAGCCGCCGTACGGGCGCCGTACGGGCCGCGCCCGGCTGGAACGTGAACGCCCTGCGATGCACGACCACGGGCGGCTCCGCGGGTTGCTGCTTGAACTCGAACCGGCGCGACAGCCGGACCACGATGGGCGCCGTCTCCGTACGCGACTCCGTACGGGAGGCAAGCCACCACCGCACCGACCGGGCTACTGCCGGCGTGCTCTCCTCGACCGGACTCGGCATCCATGCGGAGGCGGCGTCGATGTCCATGAGGCCGCTCGCGCTGTAGAGCGCCGCCACCTCGGCACGCACGTGCTCCTGCAGCTGCTCGTCGCGACCGAGGCCGATGTGCTTGGCCGCCTGCTCAAACGCCCGGTCCAGCTTGGCCAGCGCGGCGCGCTGCTTGCGCTCGGAGGCACCGGCATCGCGCAGTTCGCGTGCGCGCTTGGACGCGAGGGCGAGGCGCGTGATCCGCCGTTGCGCGTCAACCTCGCCTGCGGTGCGATCGGTGGCCTCTGCCAGGCCGACGGCCACGAGCACTCGCTCGAGCGTAAACCGCCAGTTGATGCCGGTGGTGCCGCGGATGCGGTGGCGTTCGATGGCCATGCCCGCTCCCACAGCCACGCCGCCACCAGCGGCGCCGCGAGCCGGAACACCGCCTCGGGCAGAGAGCGGGCGTCCATGCTGGACAGGACCGCGGTGAGCACGGTGAGCGCCCACACGGCGATGCCGTCGATCCCGGCGGAGAAGTTCTCGCGCATGTTGCGGCGGGCGCGCACGGCGGAGGTGATGATCGCGACCTCGATGAACGCGAACAGCAGCAGCCGCAAGGGCCCGTCGAGGCCGAGGACGTCGCCGGAGAACCGCCACATGCCTTGGGCGGACACACCGGTGGCGATGGACGCGGCCACGATGGTGAGCACGTCGGGGAGGGACCGCTTGCGGGCCGCCCGCCACCCAAGAATGGCTGCCACCCCGGCGAGGATGACGCCCGCGACTTGGAGGCCGAGCGCGATCCAGTTCAGGTAGGGGCGGACAAGATCGGATATCTCGAATAAGTTGAGCACTGATCGGCCCTCTCTGAGGTAGGGGTGCCGGTTGAAGGGCCTCCCGTCCGGTGGCCGCCGGGCGGGAAGGTCCCTTGATTCGTATGTGGAGTTACTCGGCTTCCGGCCGGTGGCTCCGCGTGTGCTGGGCGAGCAGCTCGTCCCAGACCTGTCGCGCGTGGCTGCAGACCCCGCCGGTCTCGGTCTGGCGGAGGATGAAGTACTGGCCGGCCTCTGAGCACAACTGGTAGGCGTCGCAGCACGAGTACTCCGCGACGCGGATGCGTCGCGGGGCGCGGGGGACATGCGGTTCCCAGGCGGGCATGGTCACGCCGACGTCGTCGGACGTTCCTGCGGGTGATGGTGCTTGTCTTTGGACACCTCGCAGGCGATTCGATCGGGTCCCCACGGGTGCCGATCGGCACGCCACGCGCCGGTGCCGAGCCGCACGATACGTGTGTCGCAGGCGCAAATCGCGGACGGCCCGACCTGCTCGCTCAGCGCAAGGAGGTCCTCTATGCGGGATTGGGGCGGGGGTGTGGTGCCCGTAGGCTTTTCCATGGGTCGGGCCGCGCGATGGGCGTTCTCCGCGACGAGAGTTGGCTGGTGACGTTGCCCGCGAAGGGCACGTTCGTGGCGGATCGATCGCCCCGGGACGATGCCTAGCACGCCACGCCAGCATCGGCCGCAGCGGCGTTCGACGGGTGCCTTTCGTCGTACCGGCGCCTATTGACCGGGCGCTATTCTCCGTTCACCATCGAGGCTGCCCAGAAATTCTCGAATAGCGGGAAGGCTCCGAGCATGAAGCTACGATTCCTCGGCAGCACGTCGGACGACGGCCAGTGCCCCACCCTGTACGAGACCGACCGCGGCACGATCGTCGTCCAGGGCGACCAAGTCACGGATCCGGAAGCCCTCGCCCAACTGCGCGACGTCCTTCCCGGTGAGACATTCGTCGAGATCCCCAGGGAACTCCTTCGCTTCGCGGAGGGGTCCTGAGTGTCCGTGCTCTCCCCTGCGGAGTTCGGCGCGCTCTGGGACACCTTCCAGCACACCGCGTTCAAGTTCGAGGTGCGCGACCGCTACAACGTCCCCTCGGAACATGAGTCCCTGAGCAGGTACCTCGCCGGGGAACCCGACCCGACCAGGGCCACCAGGCCCTGGCTCGCCAAGATGAAGGCGGCGACCGGCGAAGGCAAACGGATAGAGCGGGTGCGGGTCGTATCGAAGCCGCACAGCGACTACGTGCGATGGCTCCTGGCCGGCACCCCGCTCAACGCGGCGGCAGGCGAGGACATCCGGTATCTGCCGCGGCCGCGCGCGGTCGAACTGGGTCTGCCCGATCACGACTTCGCGCTGTTCGACTCTGCTCGTCTTGTCCTGCTCAACTTCGACGCCGACGACCGGCCTCTCCGGCACGAGCTCGTGACCAACCCGGGCACGGTGCTCCAGCACTGTCAATGGCGGGACGCTGCCTGGCACCACGCGGTGCCTTTCGAGCAGTACGCGGGAAGGTAGAAAGCGCCGCCCGTGACCCGCGTTCAGGAGGCTCGCGAGGGCCTCGGTCGACAGCTCCGCGAGGCGCGCAAGGGAGCCGGGTACACCGGCACGGCTCTCGCGGAGTTGCTCGGCTGGCCGCAGTCCAAGGTCAGCAAGATCGAGACGGGGCGGCAGACGCCAACCCGGGACGACATCCTGGCATGGGTGCAGGCCACCGGCCGAGACGCAGATGCTGACCGGCTGCTGGCCAGGCTCGAAGTCCTGGAGACCATGTACGCCGAGTGGCGGCGGCGACTCGGTGCCGGAACGTCGGCACGCCAGCAGGAGAGCATCGTTCTGGAGGCCGGCGCCAAGCACATACGGGCGTTCGAGACCACCGTGATCCCGGGCCTCCTGCAGACACCCGACTACGCCCGCCATCGGATCGCCCAGTCGGTGGAGCGGCACGGCCTCCCGGACGACGTCGACGAGGGCATCCGGGTGCGGATGCAGCGGCAGGAGGTGCTCTACCGGCCGGGCAAGCGCCTGCACTTTGTGCTGACCGAGGCCGCGCTGCGGTACCGGCTTTGTCCGGTCGACGTCATGGCGGGACAGCTCGACCGGCTCGTGGCGCTGTGCTCGATGAGCACCATCCACGTTGGCATCATCGGGTTCGGGACCGAGCTGACCGAGTCTCCGAAGCATGGTTTCTGGATCTTCGATGACCGGCGCGTGCTGGTTGAGACCATCGGCGCCGAGCTGACGCTGACCCAACCGCAGGAGATCGAGCTGTACGGCCGCGTCTTCGACAAACTGGCCGCCAGCGCCCGCTACGGCACCGCAGCGCGACAACTCATCACGCGCGTCCTCGACGATCTCCCCCGCTAGATTCGCGAGTCTTCTCCGCTCGAATGCCCGCCTCAGCAATATCGAATATTCGAGAATAATCGTTGTCCGGTCGCTGCCGGCTTGCCTACCGTCCGGGACATGGACAGTCACGGGTCCGAACCCCCCAGGCGAGCGGCCGCCCCAGTGTCGAGCACGGGCGCCACCACGAGCAGGCCGGCCGGCCCCGACACCGTGACCGGGTGTCGGCCGGCTGTAGAGATCCCCGAGTTCCGCGACATCGAGCAGCTCCCTGACGGCTCGTGGACGGCCGTGCACAAGCCCAGCGGCGAGGTCATCACGGCGCCGGACTTCGAACAGCTGGAGCGCGTCGAGGCGCCGATGGTGCGCCTCGCCTACGCCCGGCAGCGTGCATCATGAGCGCTTCCGTTCCGGAGATGGCCAGCGAACAACCTCAGGCGGCAGCCGTGTGCGCGTTCTGCGACGCCAAGATCGTCAAAGAGCCGGTCATCGTCGAGCCGAACCGCTTCTATTGGGACGCAGTCGAGCCCCAGCCCGGGGTGGCGCTGACGAACGAGTGCGGCGCCAGGCCCAGGCCGGGCATGGGGCCCGGCGCGTACGACGTGCACATCCCCCGATGAACGGCCCGGCCCGCCGCCTGCGAATGGCCGTGAGCCGGGCGGCGGCCCCGCTTGGCGCCCGTGCGGGGCCGCCCTTCGAGCAGGCGCGGCGGCGCTTCCATTCGACTGGTCCCGCCGCCGCGCCGCGACCGCGCACTCGGGAGACCCCCGATGGACCTGATCATGCTCGTCCTCATGGACGCCAACCCCTGGCTCGGCTCCCCACCCTGGACCCGCCCGCGGACGACCCGGAACCACAACCGCTCCCCGCCGACGAAAGGGCACGACGATGACTCTCGCACCCCCCGAACCCCAGCTCAGCCCTCAGCTCGGCTTCGTGTGGCTGGAGATCACCGGCCGCTGCCAGCTCGAATGCGTCCACTGCTACGCCAACTCCGGCCCGCACGGCAGCCACGGCACCATGGCCTACAGCGACTGGGCCGCCGCCATCGACCAGGCCGCCAAGCTCGGCACGTCGATGGTGCAGTTCATCGGCGGCGAGCCGACCCTCCATCCCGCGCTGCCGAGCCTCATCACACACGCCCTGGACCGCGGAGTGGAGGTCGAGGTGCACTCCAACCTCGTGCACGTCGCCGACCCGCTGTGGGATCTGTTCGCACTGTCTGGGGTCCGCCTCGCCACCTCCTATTACACCGACGACCCCGACCAGCACCAGCGCATCACCGGCCGCCACACCCTCGAACGCACCCGCGCCAAAATCGCCCGCGCCGTGGCCCGGGGCATCCCCATCCGAGTTGGGATCATCGACCTCGGCGACGACCAGCGCGTCCAGCAGGCTCACGCCGACCTCACCAGCCTCGGAGTTACCCGCATCGAGCACGACCGGATGCGCGTCCTCGGACGGCCGGCCCGCGGCCAGTGCGACGCCTCCGAGCTGTGCGGCAACTGCGGCGACGGAATCGCCGCGATCCTGCCCGACGGCACCGTCACCCCGTGCCCGCTCGCGCGCTGGCTGACCGCTGGCAACCTTCGCACCACGCAGCTATCGTCCCTGATAGGCGAGGTGCGGCGGATCGCGTCGACCGTCATCGCGCCCGCCTTGGCGGAGACAAGACCATGCCAGCCGAACTGCACTCCCGGCTGCGACCCGTCGATGACAGCCCCGGGCGGAGGCGACGGATGCGTGCCAAAGGCGAGATGCGAGCCCAACAAACCGGCCAAGGACCCCTGTGCCCCGGAGTTCAAGTGCAGGCCGAAGGGAAAGTAGCCGTGCCCAACACCCACGAGGGACGTGCACCCGACCTGGCCAGCTACCTCACGGCAGCGGGTGTACTCGACCCGGAGGACCGCGACAGCCAGTTCTGGCTCAAGGCGCTCGACGAGGTTCCCCGCCACCCGTTCGTGCCCATCCGGGCGTGGATGGAGCCGCAGGACGACCGGCCTGCCGGGCTGATCGACCGCGACGCCGACCCTGACGCCTGGTGGGGTGCCGTCTACTCCAACTGTGCGATCATCACCCAGCGCGGCGACGGCCGAGCCCAGCTCGACGACGAGAGCGTACACCCCACGTCGTCAATCTCCTGTCCGCACGTCGCCGTCGAGTTTCTGCGCCTGCTAGACCTCGCGCCCCATCACCATGTGCTCGAGATCGGCACGGGAACCGGATGGACGGCCGCCATGCTGTCCTGGCGGCTCGGCGACGACCAGGTGACGACCATCGACGTCGACGAGTCGGTGGCAGCAGCCGCGGGCGAGAGCCTCAAGGAGGCCGGGTTCGCACCGCTGGTGCTCGTGGGCGACGGCGCGCTCGGCGCGGCGGACCGGGCGCCGTTCGACCGGGTCCACGTCACCTGCGGCGTCCGGGACATCCCGTACTCCTGGGTGCAGCAGACCCGGCCCGGCGACTGCATCGTGGTCCCGTGGATGCCGATGCCGGGCCAGTGGGGTTACCAACTCCGCCTCGACGTGCTCAACGACGGGACCGCCGTTGGGAGCTTCTTGGGCGGTTGCGGGTTCATGATGCTGCGCTCGCAGCGCCGCCCAGTCTGGCCGCCCTACGGAGACCGGGGCTCCAAATCCACGACGCGCCTGGACCCGCGCACCCCGTGGGCGGCCATGGATCGAGGTTTCGCGCTCGCTCTCGCCGCCCACTCGCCGCACCTGGTCATCGCCACGGCCGGATGGGAGGACGACGGCGACGACGGGGCGTGGGTGATGCGGCTACGGGACCTGCGCGGCGACGGGTGGGCGATCGCCATAGCGCTGCCCGGCGAAGACACGCACATCGCCCAGGGCGGAGACCGCCAGCTTTGGCACGACCTGGAGGGCGCCTACATGGATTGGCTGCGCGCCGGGCGCCCGGGCCGCGACGCCTACCGGATGCTCGTCACTCCGGGCTGGCAGGACGTACGGCTGGCTTGAGAGCGAGAACGCCCGGCACAGCAAGTGCTGCATTCCGTGCGTGGCTTCCCAGCACTCGGAGATCGTCCAGCAGTTCTTGTGCGGCAGGTCGGCCAGTAGGCCGAGGACCAACCGTGCTGCCCGCCGTCGGGGTTCGACCCGGGCGTAGCGGCACGCAATCCGGCCCATAAGGATCTCGAATGTGTCCCGCCAAGGGGCGGGATCTATGCTGTGACCTGCGGCCGCCGTCTCTTCGTCAGTCCACACAACTCACGATGATCAACGGTGGCCGCACCTGTGTCAGCACAGGCCCTGACCAGCGAGACCACGATCGACAGCTTGACTACTGGCTAGACTCGACTCAGGGGCATCTCAAGGATGGAGGTGACTCCATGCCCGCCATTCTCTTCGTCCGGATCACATCCGGACTCGATGCGCAGGAATTCGAACGGCGCCTGCTGGAACGGCGGCCCCGCTTCCGTGACGTACCCGGTCTCCTGCAGAAGGTCTACGGCCGCGACAGCGCAACCGGCGACGTGTGCGGCATCTACTTCTTCGAGAGCCAGGAGGCGCTCAATGCGTTCCGGGAGACCGAGCTCGCCCGCACCATCCCCGCCGCGTACGAAGCGGTCGAGGTCCGCCGCGAGGTGTACGAGGTGCTCTATTCGCTGCGGCCCGACTGGGGGCCCTTCGCCGAGTCCGGCGACCCGGCGGCGTGACCCGCCGACGACTGACGCGAGGCATAGTCTAGGCTAGGCACGCTGCGAGATACCGATCTGGTAGGCCAGCACCGCGGCGAGCGCCTCAGGACTCGGCTGGACGATGTAGCGATGGACGCCCGCCGCCGCCTCGACCGGCGTTGGCGCGATGGCTCGCGCGGCGGACCACATGACACCCCGACGCCTGATGTGCCACCCAGGATAGGTCTGCCGAAGTACGGTGAGTTGACGGTCGGCAGGGAGCGGTGCGGCCCTGGGGGCGGGGTGCGTCAAGGCGTCTCCTGGGGTGGGAACGAAATGGAGACTCTAGTACAGGCGTTCGAGCGTTGCCGTGTAGCGGCGGGGATAGGATCGTCTTACTCGCGACTTGAACCGAAGATCATATGTAACCATCTGATTCGGGCGTTTCTCGCTCCCCCGCAGGTCGCCCCGCCTGCATCTCCCCAGGTAGACCACAGCGCAAGCAACACGATTCCTACGGGTCAGAAGGTTACGGGTTCGACTCCTGTCGGCCGCGCACAGCGAAAGCCCTGGTCATCATCGCGACGACCAGGGCTTTTCTCGTCTTCGATCACGGTTCACTGTCCGGCTGTGTCCGGCTCTGATCAGCCGTCCCCGGGTGACCCTTCCCAATCTCTTCCCGAGGTACAGGGCGCAGGACCTCGGCGATACGCCGCATGGCGATCTCGTCATGGCCCACGAGGCACTTCTCGTAGGTCCGGTGCAGGACCTCCACGCTGTTGCCCGCCCACTCGGCAACCTGCTTCGGCGAGACTCCCGCGTCGGAACCTGTCAAACCTGGTGAGATGTCAGGCTACTCGCGTGCTTTGTGGTGAGGTGCCGGGCTCGGAGGAGGCCGTGGATGGCTGATTGATCCATACCTTGGTCGGCAGGGGTGGCGGGAAGGGTCGCCGGCCGCGGAACCGTTCTGGATGCGCCTGGAAGGCCGCGTGGAGCGTGGCGATCCGGCGGGCCTGAACGTGCACGGCGGTGCCGTCGTGCACTGAGGCGGGCGTGTGCATCGCGATCCCGGAATGACGATGCTCGTGATTGTAATAGCGGAAGAACTGGCCGCAGAAGACGTTGGCATCTTCGATGGACCCGAACCGTCCGGGAAATGCCGGGCAATATTTGAGTGTTTTGAACTGCGCTTCCGAGTACGGGTTGTCGTTGGACACGTGCGGCCGGAAATGCGATTGATCGATGCCGAGCAGTGCGAGCAGGCCGGTGACGGTGTCAGAGGTCATCGACGTGCCACGATCGGCGTGGATGGAGCGAGGCGCGACGGCCTGCACCAGGCGATCCATCGCGGACGGAATACCGAGCCGCCGAAACTGGCCCGATTTCCCCGACTTGGGAATCAGACGTTCCCGCACCGGTAACGGAGCGAATGCGCGTGTCTGCAACTGCTCACGTGTCTCGCTCAGAAATGCCACGATGTCGGCGTCGCCGGAAATGAACGCCGGGATGACCCGGTCCACCCCCGCCGTGCGCCCTCCCTTGTTACTCCGCACCCTCTCCCAGGCGACCGTAAGGAAGTCCGGGTGATAGATGAGGTTGAACAGATCATCGAACCGGCGACCGGGATCATCGGTCGCCTATTGGTGCAGCTTGGTCTGCATCCGCCGTACCCGCATGTGAGCCGACCCAGTGTCGGGCCACAGCGGTTCACCGGTATTCACCAGCGTCTCCGTCCCTTGCAGTACGTCGCGTGCGTGAACCCGCTGGACCCCTTGGCCATGTACGCGGCTTTCCCGCGCTCGGACTACTACGGGTCCTCCGCCCCACCTCCAGGTCATCGGCGGACGACGCGCCAACCCGCCCCGATTCCCACTGGTCGTGGGGCGGGGACGGGAACCTGAGGGTGGTTCCCACCTTCACTTTGAACCGATCGTCGGGGTAGGTGCCCAGCTATGCCCCTGCGGCATCGTCACGGCTACGCCGCAGACCTTCACCGTGACCTCCCGGTCGGCGACATTGAACCGGCCAAGGAGTTCCCCGACTCCGTGATGAGGGAGCGGGTGCGCACCGCCACCCAGCCCGTATCCATCGGGTTTGAGCTGGTGGATCACCTCTTGAGGGGCGTTATAAGCGCTGGTTCCTCGCGTACACCTTCCCGTCTCGCTTGCCGGACCCACACCGTCCGATCGTGCCGATGCGTCCCGGCGTTGTCAGGGCTGCTGTCCGCCCTCCTCGGCGTCTCCCGATTCAGGCTGCCCTCCGCTTCGATGCCCTGCTGCGACAGGGCAAAGGTGCAGGTCTTTCACCTCCACTCGGTTCAAAGCGCCTCGTGGCGCTCGATGTCCCACGACCACACGAGGTTGGGGCGGTCGGCCTCCAGTTCGGGTTTGCTGGTCGGCGGGCGTACGGCCTGGGCACGCCGCTCGCCGCTTTGCCCGCGTTCGCGCAGCAGGCGGTACATGGTGGCCTGCGAGCACAGGTAGACACCCTCGTCCAGCAGGATCGCCCACACCTGGCCGGGCGACTTGTCGGCGAAGCGGGCAGAGTCGAGCACCGCCAGCACCTGCTCGCGCTCGGCGTCGGGCAGTTCGGCCGGGTGGTGGAACCCGCGTTCCGCAGCTAATTCATGATCCAGGGCATGTTCGGGCCTGAACCCGCAGGTCAGCGCGGTCTGGCCTGGTGGAAGCGGCGGAAAGCCCTAGTGACACGACTTTGCCGATAACCCCATCACGACGCGCACACACACTGCTACGGTCTGATGACATGTTCGTCA
>NZ_SMKP01000229.1:0-15389 GCF_004349015.1 Nonomuraea diastatica | reverse complement strand
GACGCTGTCGCGCTTGTCGATCTCGAACTCCAGCCAGGCCCCCCGGGACGGGATGACCTTGCAGCCATAGAGATCCTTGTCGGACGTCTTGTCGACGTTGCGTTCGAAATAGACGCCCGGCGAACGGGTCAACTGCGAGGTGATGACACGCTCGGTGCCGTTGATGATGAACGAGCCCTTCGGCGTCATGAGCGGGAAGTCGCCCATGAACACCGTCTGGCTCTTGATCTCACCAGTGGTGTTATTGATGAACTCCGCCGTCACGAACATCGGGGCGGAGAAGGTCATGTCCTTGTCTTTGCACTCGTCCACGGAGTATTTCGGCGGCTCGAACCGGTGGTCGCGGAACGACAAGGACATGGTCCCCGAGAAGTCCTCGATCGGACTGATCTCCTCGAAGATCTCTTCGAGACCCGACTGGGCCGGGACGTCCCTGCGCCCGGCCTGGCGAGCCGCCTCCATCCAGCCCTTCCACTTCTCGTTGCCGAGCAACCAATCGAACGACTCGGTCTGCGGAGCGAGAAGGTCAGGAACTTCGAGAGGCTCCTGGATGCGCGAAAATGACACGCGACGGGGACCAGCGGGTACGGCGGAGGCGTTGCGCGAGGCTGCCAACAGAAGTCCTTCCGGAAGGCACGGATGGAGTCGAACTGCGCGCACGCCAAGCGCCCGGCGGAAGCCGGGGCGTCAAAGGGCAGCGCGAGGAAGCAGCATAGCGCAAAAGAGAAACGAATGTCTACATCTAATATTAGTGTCAACCTCGCTGCCGCCTTCAGAATGTCACAGCAGGGTCGATCTCGTCAACTTCTCACGGTCGCGGCGCCGGCGTAGCGGCGGGCCAGGCGCGCGAAGGCGTCCTTGAGCTCGGCGGGGCCGACGACCTCGATCTCGGCGTCGAACCTGCCGACGGCGGCGGCCAGACCGGTCCATGACCACGAGCCCAGGACGAGCCGGCAGCGGTTCGGTCCGAGTTCCTCGACCACCCCGTCGCGGGTGTAGCGGGACACGTCGGCGGCCGGCGCCCCGAGGATCACCTCGCCGCGGCAGGGCCAGCCGCCGGCACCGCCCAGGAACCTGCCGGCCACGAAAGCGGTCACGTCGCCACCGGGCAGCTCGCGCGGGGTGAAGCGGGGCCCGGAAGGGGTGCGCGGGGTGATCCGGTCGGCGCGGAAAGTACGCCAGTCCTCCCGGTCGAGGTCCCACGCGACCAGGTACCAGCGCCCGTCCCAGATGACGAGGTGATGGGGCTGCACCCGGCGCGGCGGATCGCCCACGGCGTCGTCGCCCAGCCCTGGCGAGGACGCGGGACCGTAGTCGAAGCGCAGCACCTCGCAGGTGTGGACGGCGGCGCTGAGCGCCATGAGCACGCCGCCGCCGACCTGCGGGCCGGGCCGGGCCGCGGGCCGCTCGACGGCCGTGACCTGGAAGGTGTCGATCCGGCGGCGCAGCCGTGCGGGCATGACCTGCCGGACCGTGTTCAGCGCGCGTGCCGCGGCTTCGTCGATGCCGGCGCCGGTGGCGGTGGCCGCGATCTGGAGCGCGATGGCCAGAGCGACGGCCTGCTCGTCGTCGAACAGCAGCGGAGGCAGCTCCGCGCCGGCGTCGAGCCGGTAACCGCCATCGGGTCCCTTGAACGCCACGATGGGATAGCCCAGCTCGCGCAGGCGGTCGACGTCGCGGCGCACGGTGCGCGGACTGACGTCGAGCCGCTCGGCCAGCAGCGCCCCCGGCCAGTCCCGGCGCGCCTGGAGCAGCGAGAGCAACGACAGCAGACGGGCTGAAGTCTTCGGCATGATTCCCATGGTGCCCTGAGTAGCGGCCACACCTTGGCCGCTACCCCTGCGACGGTGGGTCTCGCGCCGGACAACGGCGTTCGGAAAAAAGATGATCCAAGGTCAGGAGCCAAGAAATGGCCGTCAAGTCCGTGACTCACCTGAACTTCCGGGGCGAGGCCCGCGCGGCGCTCGAGTTCTACCGGTCCGTGTTCGGTGGCGACCTCACCGCCCTCACGTACAAGGACGCCGGGAACGTGCAGGATCCCGCCCACGCTGACCAGGTGATGTGGGGCCAGGTGCTCGCCGGCGACGGCTTTCACGTGATGGCCTACGACGTGCCCGCGCACATGCCGTACGACCAGGGGGACAACGCCTTCTTCCTCTCCCTTCGCGGCGAGACGGCGCAGGAGATCACCGCGTGCTGGGAGAAGCTCTCCGCCGGAGCCGACATCGTGCAGCCGCTGGCGCCCGCGCAGTGGTCCGCGCTCTACGGGATGGTGCGGGACCGCTTCGGTGTCGTCTGGGTCGTCGACGTCGCGGGCGACGGCAACGGTGATCGCCAGGCATGACCTGCGGGCACAGGCATGGCCCCGGCACCACGTCGCCATGGTGCCGGGGCCGGTCCCGCCGTTGACGGCTCGGATCCGGGCGCGGGACCCCCCAGTGGTGGCGGCCGAGGTGATCGTGCCGTCGCTCATGGCCCGGCGGCGTACGACCCGTCATTGTCACGGCTCGCCCCAGCCCGAATGTTTCGGAGTATAATTGAAAGTTTCATAAACCGGGTACGGGACGACTCGCCGGACAACCCCGTTGACCAGGCACGATGCCCGCTCCGGACATCACCGACCGGTCGAAAACTCACGATCGGGCGGGCGTCGTTGACAGCCCGCCAGGGTCGGACGAACACTGTCGCTGCCTGCTCCCAGCGAGCCCTCACGAGGAGGAAGCACGCACATGAACGACGCCCCCGCCCACCGCCGCAGACGCGGCCGCGGCCGCGCCAGGTTGTTCGCCGCCCGCGCTGGAGCCGTGGTGCTCGCCGTGGTCACCGCGATGTTGCCGTCCGTCGCCAACGCGGCCATCACGTCGAACCAGACCGGCACCAACAACGGCTACTTCTACTCGTTCTGGACCGACAGCGCTGGAACGGTCTCCATGGAGCTGGGCTCCGGCGGCAACTACAGCACCTCATGGAGGAACACCGGGAACTTCGTCGCCGGCAAGGGCTGGAGCACCGGCGGACGCAGAACCGTGAGCTATTCGGGCAGCTTCAACCCGTCCGGCAATTCCTATCTGACGCTTTACGGGTGGACGAGGAACCCGCTCGTGGAGTACTACGTCGTCGACAACTGGGGCACGTACCGGCCCACCGGCGAGTACAAGGGCACGGTCACCAGCGACGGCGGCACGTACGACATCTACAAGACGACGCGCTACAACGCCCCCTCCATCGAGGGCACCAGGACGTTCGACCAGTATTGGAGCGTCCGGCAGTCGAAGAGGACCGGCGGGAGCATCACCTCGGGCAACCACTTCGACGCCTGGGCCCGTAACGGCATGAGCCTGGGCAGCCACGACTACATGATCCTCGCGACCGAGGGGTACCAGAGCAGCGGAAACTCCAACATCACGATCGGCTCCGGCGGCGGCAACCCCGGGCCCGGCGACCCGGGCAACCCGGGCGGTTGCACGGCGACGCTGTCAGCGGGCCAGCAGTGGAGCGACCGCTACAACCTCTCCGTCTCGGTCAGCGGTTCGAGCAACTGGACCGTGACGATGAACGTGCCGTCTCCAGCGAAGATCATCGCCACGTGGAACATCAGCGCCACCTATCCCAGCTCTCAAGTCCTGACCGCCAGGCCCAACGGCAACGGCAACAACTGGGGTGTGACGATCCAGCACAACGGCAACCACACCTGGCCGTCGGTCTCCTGCAACGCGGGCTGAGCCACCGCGGACCGTGGCGCGGCCGCCGCCGCGCCACGGCATCAGGGGAGGCCGTCCTGCACGGCGACGGTCTCCTCCGGGCCGCCGCGCCGGGAACGGTCGTGATCGACATGGGCTCGTCGCGCCCGCTGAACACGCGGGAGCCGGCCGCGCGAGCGGGGCCCGGCGGGACGTCCGGCTGGTGGACGCGCCTGTCTCCGGCGGGGTCAAGGGCGCAGAGAACGGCACGCTCACCGTCATGGCCGGTGGCGAGCAGGACGACGTCGACCGGGTGCGCCGCTCCTGGACGTGGTCGGACGCCGGGCCCGCCGGCGCGGGGCACGCGGTGAAGGCGCTGAACAATTTCATGTCGGCCACCCACCTGCTCCTCACCGGCGAGGCCACGCTCGCCGTGGCAGCGTTTCGGGCTGGACCCGGCGATCATGCTGGAAGCCGTCAACGGTTCCAGCGGCCGCAGCGCGTCAACCGAGCGGAAGCGGCCGGACCACGTGCTTCCGAGGACCTTCGACTCGGGGTTCGGCCTGCGCCTGCATGCTCAAGGACATGCGCATCGCGGTCGAGCTGGCCGAGGCCGCCGGCGTCCCGCTCCAGCTGGGCCGGGCGGCGACCGAGCTGTGGTCGGAGGCGGCCGAATGCCTGCCGCCCGCCGCCGACCGCACCGAGATCGTCAAGCACGTGGCGGACGAACCCTGGCCCTGGAATCCGGCGACCGCACGGAGGCGCCGCGCTCACAGCGGGGCGGTCCACCATTCGGACGCGATGGACAGCCCGGCCAGGCGGAGCGCCTCGCGCTTCGCCTCGTCCGCGTGGCCGCACACCACAACGACCTGGGCCGCGCCGCGCCGCCTGGCCTCCTCGGTGACCGCACGCAGCAGGTCGGCGCCGACCGTGGCCCAGTCACCGTCGTCCACCACGGCGTAGTCGTCGAGCGTGCACGCCGGCCCTCCCGGGTCGTACACCGGGGGCGGGGGCACGAGCGAGGCGATGGCGAACCCGGCGAACCGGCCTTCTCGTTCGGCCACCCGGCAGATGGCCGTGGAGTCGTCCACCAGCGTGGCGAGGAAGGCGGTGTGGCGGGCCCGCGCGTCGGCCGCGCGCCGCCAGAAGACCGGCTGGTACCGCTCGTACGTTTCCCGGCGGCGGGCCATCAGCTCGGCGATCGCGGCCACGTCGCCGGGCGAGGCGCTCCGAAGGGCAATCATGATCTCCACCCTAGAAGGGGGCCGATCACGCCGCCGACGGGGCTCCCCTCTCACCGTCCGGCCCCCGGCCCGGCCATGGCCGCACCGACGCCGGCTTCGCCACGTGCGCGGCCACGTCCAGGCGCTCGCACCCCGGGCACCGTTGTGCTAGTTTGGCCGTATGACCAACTTGGCCGATCGACCAAACTCACCGCGCGGGGATCGCCGCCGCGAGCAGCTCGTGGCCGCCGGCATCGCGGTGCTGCGGGACGACGGCTGGCAGGGCGTCACGACCCGTGCCGTGGCCCAGCGGGCCGGCACGAATCCCGGCCTCATCCACTACCACTTCGGCGGGCTGGCCGGGTTGCACACGGCGATCTTCCGGCAGGCCACCGAGCTCATCCTCGGCCCGCTGGTCACCGAGCTGACGGAGGCCGCGGACGAGCGCGCGGCCCTGGCGACCGTGCGGCGCCTGCTGCCCCAGGCGACCGGCGACGACCATACGACCCGGCTGGCCGCGGAGCTGATCGCGGGCGCCACCCGCGATCCCGCGCTGGGCGTGGTGCTCCGCGACGAGTTGCGCCAGGCTCGCGCGCTGGTGGCCGCCCGTCTCAGCGGGGCGCGTCCCGGCTGGGGGCCGGACCGCCTGGACGGGGTCGCCACGCTGGTCGTCGCGGCGATCGACGGGCTGATGCTGCACTACATGATCGACGGCGACCTTCCCGTCGGCGCGGCGCTGTCCGCGGTGGAGGACCTGCTGGCGAAAGCCGACCCATCGTGAGCGCCGCGGAGAGCCTTTCCCGCCGCACACGGCTGACCTCGAAAGGACCGGGCATGGAGATCGTCAAGAAACCCGCACCGCCGACGGGGCTGCGCCGCAGGCTGTGGCGCCTTCCCATCGTGGTGTACCGAGCCGGCCTGGGCCGGCTGCTGGGGCAGCGGATCATGCTGCTCACCCACACCGGCCGCGTCTCCGGCCAACCCCGCCGGGCCGTCATCGAGGTCGTCCAGCACGACGAGCGGGGCTATGTGGCGGCCTCCGGGTTCGGGCGGCGCGCCGACTGGTACCGCAACGTCATGGCCAACCCCGAGGTGACCCTGCACGTGGGCGGGCGCGCCCTGCGGGCCACCGCCGCGCCGATCCCGGACGAGCAGGGCGCGGAGATCATGGCCACGTACGCGCCCCGCCACCCCGCCGCCGCCCGCCAGCTCTGCAAGATCATGGGCTTCGCGGTCGACGGCAGCGTGGCGGATTACCGGGAGGTGGGCCGGCACATACCGTTCGTCCGCTTCACACCGCACGCCCCTGGAGCATGACCTGCGGCCCCTCGACAGGGTGAACCGGGGCGTGGTCAAGGTGCTGGAGCACGGCCTGGGCGCGGGTGCACGGGTGATCACCGCTGGTCGTGCCCAATGGTCCCGTGGCCGGCGGTGTGGCGGGCGGCCAGGCCTTCGAGCAGGCACTCCAGGGCAAACTCGAACCGCCGCTCACTCTCGCGCTCCACGTCGATCTCGCCGGTGGCGGCCATCCGGCGGGCCAGCAGCGGGTGGCGTTCGGTGATCTCGCGGACGAAACCCGCGGCCCGTTCGTCCCAGCCCGCTCCGGCCTCGCTCATGCGGGCCAGGGTGTCGCGCCAGGCGATCTCGGCGATGGCCGACCCGACCACGTGGTCATTGACGGTCGCCATCGCCGCGTCCAGGTCCGCGTCGGCGAACCCGGCACGCGCCAGCAGTCGCAGCCCCCTCTCGGCCAGCGCCAGCGCGTTCGGCCCCAGGTTCGGCCGGAGGGTCAGCTCCGACAGCGCCCACCGGTGCCGCAGCAGCATGGCGCGGTTGTGGCGGGCCAGGGTGGCCAGCGCCCGCCGCCAGTCCGGCTCGTCGGGCGCGGCGCACACCTCTCCCAGGACGCGGTCCAGCGCCAGTTCGAGCAGGTCGTCCTTGGTGCGCACATACCAGTAGAGCGACCCTGCGGTCACTCCGAGGTCGGCGGCGATCCGGCGCATCGACAGACCGCGGTGCCCGTCGGAGTCGAGCACGGTCACGGCGGCGTCGACGATCTGGTCACGGGTGAGCCGGCGGTCGCGCGGCGGCCGTTGAGGACGCAGCCACACGGACCCGTCGGAGAAGTCTGCGGAGGACACGGGATCACCGTACCCCAGGTTGACGTTCATTGTTCAGTTCACTTATACAACGTTTCAGAAATTAAACGCTGTTTAAGGAGTGCGATGTCCCCTCCTAGCGCCACGCCGTTGTTCCGTGCGAACGGGCCGCTGCCGGGCAGCGTGCACGTGACCGCGCTGGGCCCGCACGGCGCGCCGCCGGTGCTCTTCGTGCACGGCTCCACCAGCTGGGGCGATGACCCGAGCTACGGCTTCGCCGCCCAGGCGCCGCTCGCCGGCCGCGTCCGCCTGCTGCTCATGGACCGGCGCGGGTACGGCCGCAGCCCGGACGCCGGTGAGAGGTTCCCCGGCGACTACCTGGCCGACGCCGACGACATCGCCGAGTTGCTCGGCGACGGCGCGCACCTCGTCGGCCACTCGTACGGCGGGGTCGGCGCCATGATCGCGGCCGTCCGCCGCCCCGAGGGCGGTGCGCTCGCTCACGCTGATCGAGCCCGGCGGTTATCAGGCCGCGGCCGACGCCCCTGCCGTGGCGGCGGCCCTGCGCGCCAACCGTACGGCCTACGCCGGGCTCCCCGAACTGACGCCGGAGCAGTGGCTGCAGGCCTCCGTCGGCTCGACCGGCAGCCCGCCGCCGGAGGCGAGCGAGCGGCGGCTGCGTGCCGCCGGCACCGCGCTGCGCGAACGGGTGTGCTGGGAGGCCGGGATCCCGCTCCCCGCGTTGCGGGCGGCCGCGTTCCCCAAGCTGGTGATCTCGGGAACGTGGGAGACCGCGCCCGAGCAGTACCGTGAGCGCGGCGGCGTCCCGCTCATGGCGTGCGCCCGCATCACCGCGGAACGCATCGGCGGCCGTCACACGCCGGCCTCCTGCACCGGCCACTACCCCCACGTGGACGTGCCGGAAAAGCTGAACGGTCTGCTTGCCGCATTCTGGGACCAGGCCGCGTGATCGGCGCGTCGGGCACGATCGCGACTCCGTGGGGGCCGTGGGAGGTGCTGTCCGACGTGAGCGGCCCTGGCCGGGGCACCGGCCTCCACCGGCGGGCGCGGCGCGGCCCACTGATCTCCTGAGCTATGTGGTGCCCGCCAGGTGCTGCCGGGTGCGGGCCGGCGCCCACTCCGGCAGCTCGGCGAGGATGTCGGCGAGGGTGACGCCGGCGAGGCTGGCCCGCCATGCCCGGTGGGCGTCGGCCATCTTCTCGGCGAGGACGCAGCTGCGCTCGCACTCCTCCGGGGGCAGCGCGCCGCGTCCCTGCCGGCGGATCTCGCGGCACTCGTACGGCGTGGACCGGCCGTCGACGGCCTCGACGATCTGCAGCAGCGTGATCTCGGCGGCGGGCCGCGCCAGCCGGAAGCCTCCCCTCGGGCCGGTGGACGCGGCCAGCAGCCCGGCCTTGACCAGCTCCTTCAACTGCTTGGTGAGGTAGGCCGCCGGGAGGTCGTAGTGGAGGGCGAGCTGGGCCGCCGACGCGCTGGCTCCCGGTTCGAGCTGGGCCAGCGTGGTCGCGCAGTGCAGAACCCACTCGGTGCTCACAGGCAGCTTCACGCCCCGATTCTATCGCAGCTATCATAGATCCGTTTAGTCCATAATTAAGGAGATCATCATGCGGATCGCAGTCGCCGGCGCGACCGGGAACATAGGGGCGCTCACCGCCGCGACCCTTGAACGCGACGGCCACGAGGTCGTGCGCATCAGTCGTTCGCTCGGAATGGACCTGGCGACCGGTAACGGGCTCGACGACGCCCTGGCCGGTGCGGAGGCGGTCGTCGACGCCATCAACGCGCCGGCGGCCGGCCCGGAGGAGACGGTGGCGTTCTTCGGCGCCACCACCCGCAACCTGCTGGCCGCCGAGGAGCGGGCCGGGGTGCGCCACCACGTCCTGCTGTCGATCGCCGGGGTCCGTCGCGTCGAGGGCAACGCCCACTACGCCGGCAAGCGGGAGCAGGAGCGCCTCGTGGCAGCCGGGCCGGTGCCGTGGACGATCGTGCCGGTCACGCAGTTCCACGACTTCGCCGAGATGGTGGCGGGCTGGACGGAGCGGGACGGCGTCGCCACGATCGCCCCGCTGCTCGTGCAGCCGATCGCCCCCGCCGACGTGGCCGGCGTCCTCGCCGAGATCGCGGCCGGGGAGCCTCGGGGGCGGTACGCCGACGTCGCCGGCCCCGAGCCGCAGGACCTCGTGGACATGGCCCGGCGCACTCACGAGGCGCGGGGCCGTACGGTGCGGCTCGTGCCGACGTGGTCGGGGGTGTTCGGCCCGGCGATGGCGGGCGACGTGCTGCTGCCCGGCGAGGGCGCGCGCATCGCGCCGACCACTTTCGACGACTGGCTCGCCGGGCAGCGGTAGAGGGAGACGCGGGTCCCCGGCGGGACGGACTGCCGGCGGATGCGCTCGGCGGGGATGTGCTCGGCGGGGCCCGTGTCACAGGGGTATCACGCGTCCCTTTCGGTGGGGCCCGCGTACGGTGCCGGAAAACTTTGCCAAAGCCCTGGAACGCCTGCGGGAGCGGCGATCCAGGGCTCCCCCACGGCCAACGACATTGCATGGGGATTTATACCGCTTGCAGCGTTTATGGGGCGTTATATACCTTTTTGGGATTACGGCACACGGCACCAGGCGAGCGCTCGCCGAACCGTTGCCGCGACGTTGACAGGCCGAATCCGCACAGCGGAGCCGGGGACCCACCTTTCCGGGGTGAATCGCACGCCAGCCGTGGGCTGCGCGCGTAGGGCACTTCCAAGCCCGAACCCGTCAGCTAACCCGGTAGGCACATGGAAGCAAGGAGTCGATCCCCCCATGCGCAAACTTACGCGACGTCTCACCCTGTCCGCCGCCGGCGCCCTCCTGGCCGGAGCCACCGCCATCGCGGGCGCGACCGTGCCCGCGCACGCGTCTCCCGTCGAACCGGGCTCGGCCCAGGCGGCCGAGCAGCGGACGCTCACCTACGGCCAGGACGTGTCCAACCACCAGCCGCTGCACGACTGGGCCTCCAGCCCCGCGCAGTTCGGCATCATCAAGGCCACCGAGGGCACCGACTTCCGCGACGCCGCCTTCGCCAGGCACTGGAGCGAGCTGGGCAAGAAGGGCATCGTGCGCGGGGCGTACCACTACGCACACCCCGGCAACGACCCCATCGCCGAGGCCGACCACTTCCTGTCCATGGTGAACTCCCAGCCCTCCAAGCCCGGCGACCTGCTGGTGCTGGACCTGGAGACCACCGACGGCAAGTCCGTCGAGGAGGTCAACGCCTGGGCCAAGGCGTGGTTGTCGCACGTGAAGGCCGAGACCGGGGTCACCCCGATGTTCTACAGCGGCTGGAACTTCGCCAACACCTACGGTAAGGGCCTGGCCGAGTACCCGCTGTGGGTGGCCCACTACAGCAAGCCGAAGGGGATGGTGACCCCGCCCGCCGACTGGAAGACCTGGACCATCCACCAGTACTCCGACTCCCCCATCGACCAGAACGTCTCCGCCCTCTCCCCCGACGAGTTGCGGGCCTTGGGCCGCGCGTCCGCCTGACCGGGTTCGCACGGGCGGACCTGACGCCGGGGCCCCCGGAAGGCCCGCCTGAGCGCCGCCGGTCAGGCCGCGTACGGGTCCTGGCCCGCCCGGATGCGGCCCGCCATGGTCTTGAGCGCCTCCAGCGCGGTCAGGTACGTCAACGGGCCGAAGGACACGCGGGCGACGCCGAGGGAGGCCAGCCTGCCCAGGTCCATGCCGGGCAGGCAGGACACGTTGACCGGCCCGGGGATGGCCTTGACGAGGTCGCCGACCACCTCTTCCGAGGGGGCCAGGATGGGGAAGACGCAGTCGGCGCCGGCCTCCAGGTAGCGGCGCCCGCGTTCGGCGACCTCCTCGGCCGAGGTGGAGCCGGTCAGGAACACGTCGACCCGCGCGTTGATCACCAGGTCGGGGCCCGCCTCCCGGAGAGCGGCGATGCGCGCGGCCTGCGTGCCGGCGTCGACCAGTCCCCCGGCCCGGTGGTCGGTGTCCTCGATGTTGAAGCCGGCCGCGCCGATGGCGGTGAGCCGCTCGACGAGCTCGCCGGGCGGCAGGCCGTAGCCGGCTTCGGCGTCGACCGACACGGGTACGTCCACGGCCCTGATGATCCTGGCGGCGATGTCGAACATCTCGCCGACGGGCGCGCCCTCATGGTCGTCGCGCCCCAGCAGGGCGGCGATGGACGCGCTGGCGGTCGCCAGGGCGGGATAGCCCGCCTCGGCCACGATGGTGGCGCTGCCCGCGTCCCAGACATTGGGCAGGATCAGCGGGTCGCCGGGCTTGTGCAGGTCGCGCAGGAGAGCGGTGCTGGTGTTCGCCATGGTCGTTCCTTGCCTGTGAGAGTCATGTCTCTCTCTTGACTCCAGAGATCTTCACTTCGTGACGGCTTCACGGTGTGATCGCCGACACAGCCGGCGCCGTCGGGCGGGCGGGGCTGTGCCGGCGCGCCACCACGTCAGCGCTCGCCCGTCCCGGCCGGCGGCCGTTCCAGCGCGGAGTGCCGGCGGCTGTAGGCGAAGTAGAGGACCAGCCCGAGCACGAACCACAGGGCGAAGCGCAACCACGTCGTCGGGTCCAGGAAGGTGATCAGCCAGATCGAGAAGACCACCCCGATGGCGGGCACTACCGGCATTCCGGGAGTGCGGAACTCACGGCGCAGGCCGGGCTGCCGGTAGCGGAGCACGATCACGGCCAGGCACACGACCACGAACGCCAGCAGGATGCCGATGTTCGTCAGCTCGGCGGCCTCCCGGATCGGCAGGAATCCGGCGATCACCCCGGAGGCGGCGCCCACGATCCAGGTGACGCGCGAGGGCACCCGCCGTACCGGGTGCAGCTTGGCGAACCACTGCGGCAGCAGCCCGTCGCGGCTCATCGCGAACCACACGCGGGTGACGCCGAGCATGAACGTGAACATCACCGTGAGGATGCCGATGATGGCGCCCACCGCGATCACGGACGCCAGCCCGGAGAGGCCGACCGAGGCGAACGCCGAGGAGAAGCCGCTCTCGGGGTCGATCTCCCGGTAGTTCTGCATGCCGGTCAGCACCAGCGTGGCCAGCACGTACAGCACCATGGCGACGATCAGAGAGTAGATGATCGCCTTGGGCATGTGCCGCTGCGCGTCGCGTGACTCCTCGGCCGCGGTGCTCATCGCGTCGTAGCCGAACACCGCGAAGAACACGGTGGCGGCCCCGGTGATGGCCCCGCCAATCCCGTACGGGAAGAAGGGCTGGTAGTTGGCGGTGTTGATGTGGAAGAAGCCGACCACGATGACGAGCAGCACGACGGCGACCTTCAGCCCGACCACGAACGTCTCGAACCGGGCGGCGGCGCGGATGCCGAGGTTCAGCAGGAAGGCGATGAGCAGGCAGAGCACCACCGCGAACAGATCCACGACCCGCCCCTCGCCGGTGCCGGGCGCGCCGAGCATCCACGGGGGCAGCGCGAACCC
Organism: Nonomuraea diastatica; assembly: GCF_004349015.1. Classification (NCBI taxonomy): domain Bacteria; kingdom Bacillati; phylum Actinomycetota; class Actinomycetes; order Streptosporangiales; family Streptosporangiaceae; genus Nonomuraea; species Nonomuraea diastatica. The sequence continues at coordinate 2,909 of NZ_SMKP01000229.1, read as the reverse complement.
CAGCTGCTGGACGAGGAAACCGAAATAGCCGGAGATGCCGATGGCGACGACCGCGACGATCGCGGTGTACTCCAGCAGCAGGTCCCAGCCGATGAACCAGCCGACGAGCTCCCCGAGGACGGCGTATCCGTAGGTGTAGGCGGAGCCGGCCTTCGGGATCATTCCCGCGAACTCGGCGTAGGACAACGCGGCGGCGGCGCTGGCGACGCCCGCGATGAGGAACGACACCAGCACGGCGGGCCCCGCGGTCTCGTTGGCGACCGCCCCGGCCAGCGCGAAGATGCCCGCGCCGATGATGCCGCCCACGCCGATGGCCGTCAGCTGCCACAACCCCAGTGTCCTGGCGAGTTCCCCCTCGTGCTCGGTCGCGATCTGCTCCACCGGCTTGCGCCTGAAGACGCCTCGCGAAGTGACCATGACGCCCCCCGACGATCGTTCCCCCCGTCGGTCCGCCTTCCCATCTGCGGCGTCAAGTAAGCTCACGCTCTGGGCAAGAGCGCGAGGGCGGCACCCGGCCCGGGATGCCGCCCCGTTCACGGCTCAGGGCATCTTGTACGCGGCCGCCTCGCCGCAGTAGCTGGTGCCGATCGGGGAATTGCTGTAGCGGCACACCTGCACGACCACGCGGTCGATGGAGGTGACTCCGGTCGGGTCGGACAACCCGATCGTGACCAGCACGGTCGCGTCGTCCGCCTTCGCCTCCTCGGAGTCGACGACGGTGGCGCCGTTGTAGGCGGTGAAGGTGGCGCGGGAGTGCATCTCGTCGGGGGCGCAGATCGACGGGCCGGCGCTGTCGGACAGGGTGCCCTTGACCTGGACCACGGGCCGGATCACGTGTCCTTCGACCCACTCCAGCGTGCCCTTGGTGACGCCGTGGCGGCACTGGTCGCCGGAGTCGGCGAAGAACTCCACCGTCGCCCGAGCCGCCGCGGGTTGCGCCGTCAGCAGGACCGCGGTGATCGTCGCGGCGAGCCCCGCCCATAAGCGTGAACGCATGACATCGGCCTTCCATGTGATGGGTGCTTCCGGCCCTCCATCGTCGATCACGGGCCTGCGATGTTCCAGCGCTGCGGGGCGATCCTGCGCGCAGTTGCAGTGGCCGCTCGCGCGGAACGGCACCGGCCCCGTCTGGGATCCCGTCACACCAGTCCCGTCACACCAGTCCCGTCACACCAGGACGAGCAGCTCCACGGCGACCACGACGTCCACGACGCCGCACCACTCGGCGAACGAACGCGTCACGGTCTTGTTCCGCCACAGGTGGACGAAGTCCCACACGCCGTGCAGGAACCAGCCGGCCGCGATCACGTAGCGGCCCAGGTCGGGGTCGGCGACCAGCCCGGACAGCGCGAGCGCCGTGAAGACCGCCCAGCCCAGCGCCTGCAGCCGGAACTCGCCGGGCCGTCGCAGATGGCCGTCGAGCGCACCCCACACCAGCACGATCAGCGCGATCGTCACGTAGACGGAGGAGATCGCGACCACGTGCAGCATCCGCAGTCCGACGACGGAGACGATCCCCACGCCGAGCAGCGGCCACGTGAGCGCACGCCTTCCCACCTTGGCGACGACCAGGTACAGCAGCGGCAGCAGGGGCAGCACCTGCGCGAAGACGCCCACCGCGCCCTCACCGCCGCCGCTCGACGGCAGGGCGGTCATAGCCAGGGCGAGCGCCGTGGGCCAGCGGTTCAGCAGGAAACGCGCCCAATGCGTGCGGCCCTGTGTCCGGCGGTCCATGTGCGGCTCCTCGTGCCCGGTGTGCTGCGTCGTCGTCTGGTCCGTGTGCGGGTCTGCGTGCCCGGTGTGCTGCGTCGTCGCCATGACGCGGTTTCCTTCCTGATAGGGGGTACGGGGTATCCGGCCCACGTTCAGCCTGGCCGAGCGGGGTCGCCGGTGACAGGGCCGGAACCGCACGTGCACGCCTCGATGTGTCACCCGGTCTGATGACATTTGTCATGCGGCGGTAAGGTCGGCGGCGGCGGTCGGGACCGTACTGCTGCGAGAATGGCCGCGTGCGCGACCTGCCGGCCGATTCGGGGCTGCGGAGCTTCCGCCGCTTCACGTGGTGGTCCCTGATCCTTCTCACCGGATCCCTCCTGATCTTCAGCAGCGGGCGGTGGATCCTGAACCCGGGTGTGCCCGCGGCGGCCAGGCCGCCCGCCGCGGGCGGCCTGGCCGTCACCGTCGTGGCCGCCGCGGTCCTGTTCGGCCGCCGCCTCAACGGCGTTCCCGGCGGGCCCCCGGGCCGCTCGCAGGCGGTGTGGCTGGCCGCGGGCTGCGCGGGCGCGACCGTGCTCGGCGGAGTGCTGCTGGCCGCCCGCGGTTACGGGGCATGGTCGTTCGCGCCGGCGACGATGGTCTCGATCGCCGCGACGTACCTGCCGACCGGGCGCCGCTGGGCGCTGGTCGCCGCCGCGGCGGCCGCGGCCGGCGGCGCGGGCGGCGGCGTCGCGCTGGCCGGGGGCGACGATCCGCTCTTCGCCACCGCCCTCCCGGCCGGGCTGGTCGCCCTGACCGGCTGGGTCACCCTCGGTATGCTGTGGTCGTGGGACGTCGCGGATCGGCTGAACCAGGCCCGCCGCCTGTCCGCGGAGCTGGCGGTCAAGGACGAGCGGCTGCGCTTCGCCGCCGACCTGCACGACATCCAGGGCCACCACCTGCAGGTGATCGCGCTCAAGAGCGAGCTGGCCGCGCGGCTGGCGGCGGGGGACCCGGCGCGGGCCGCGGCGGAGATGCAGGAAGTACGACGGCTGGCCGCCGACGCGCTGCGCGACACCCGCGCCGTCGTGCAGGGCTACCGCCGCACCACCCTGGAGGCCGAGATCATCAACGCCACCAGGGTGCTCGCCGCGGCCGGGATCGACGCGACGACGCACGTCGACCCCACCGACCCCACCGAACCCCCCAATAAC